>JACPAK010000006.1 GCA_016180845.1 Deltaproteobacteria bacterium | reverse complement strand
TCTTCCGAGCCACCAGCAGCTCTTCAATAAATCGTCTTCCACGCAGGGGATTTCACTCAATCTCGATGCCAATTCCAGGAGTCTGCATCTGGAGGTCGGTGCCCCTTCCGTAAGTGCCGCTGCTGACGGATCCACTGATCTGGTGGATGATAACTGGCACTTCCTGGCAGCCACAATCGGGAATGGGGCGCTAGGCGCCTACATCGATGGTCAGCGAGAGGGTTCAGGCTCTTACCCCGGCAGTCCTGACTTCAGCAGTGATGTTGCCACAGCCCCCGTAGGATTAGGGGACGTTCTTCACTACATTAACTAACAATATTCTTAACCGATTCCAACCAGAAAGTAACCAGAAAGTAACCGGTACCTTTTGGTATTGCTCCCTGCGGCGCGAATCGTAGAGGGGAAAAGGGCTCACTCCCGTTGCTCTATGACTTGGTTACGTTAGACCGACATTTTCATGGAGCTGCCACATAGAAAGTCGTTCAGATTGACAGGGGAGCAGGAGTCACCGTAATGTTGTGAAAATGTCTGAAACGACAACAGAGACGGTGACTCCTTCCCCTGTTTCTGCTCCTAAAGCGGCTAAGCCTAAACAAAAGGCATTGGTGGAACGGGATGCCTGTACCGGCTGCGAGTATTGTGTCCATTGGTGCCCGGTCCCTGAGTGTCTTCAGATGAAGGGGGGAGAGAATGTGCAGGGGATTCTGCAGATTGTGAACGTAAATATTGAGACCTGCATCGGATGCAAGCTCTGCGAGCAGAATTGCCCGTACGATGCGATCCATATCTACAAGCTGACCCCTGATGAGATGGAGCAGGTGGCGCCAGTTAATGGGATCATTGATCAACCTTGGGGAACCTGAGAATCAAAGGCGAAAAAATCTGAATTATCAACAAATTATCAACAGTTAGCGGATTAAATATAATTGACAGGTACCATATCGTCCCATATAATCCCACATAAGACCAAAAAGGGTCTTGTGGGGGTTTCAAGTGTTTCGCGGTCGTTATGAACATTCCATCGATCAAAAGGGACGTCTCTCGATTCCTTCCCGGTTTCGAGAAGTTCTCGTGGCCAATTATGACGAGCGTCTGATCCTCACGAATTTTGATAATTGCCTCTGGGCCTATCCGGTGAAGGAGTGGAATCAGGTCGAGGAAAAAATTTCCTCTCTCCCGCAATTTCGTTCCGAGGTGAAGGCGCTTCAGAGATTTTTTGTCTCCGCCGCCTGCGAATGTCCGCTGGATGCGAACGGACGGATCATTGTTCCGGCGACACTTAAAAAATATGCGGGGCTTGCGACGGATGTGGTCCTCGTCGGGATGACGAAAAGGATTGAGATCTGGGCGAGTGAAAAATGGCGCAAGGTTTTTGAACAGGCAGAAGGCGACTTGGGCTCTATGGGAGACAAGCTCGCTGACTTAGGACTTTAATGTACCAAAAAATTGCCGACATCTCGGTTTTTGATCTCTCGGGCGATCTCGATATGTTCGAAGGACATCAATTGATGCGGAGCCTCGCCCGCCTGATCCGCAGACAATGGGTGAAAATCGTCCTCGATTTTGGCGAGGTGGAACATATCAATTACAAGATCCTGACGGATCTTGCCTCGATCGCGGTCGCTTCTCATACACTGCAAGGGGAAATCAAATTTGCCAACGTCAGTGATTATCATCGGAACATTTTGAAGGTAGCTGGGGTCGACAGCTATTTCAGGACTTATGATTCATTGGCCGATGCGATCTTGAGTTTTGAGGATGGATACGCCTCATCAGCCGGTCCTTGTTGAGGAAGTGATCCAGGGATTGGCGCCACGGCCTGGTGGTCTTTACGTGGATGCCACCCTCGGGGCCGGTGGGCATGCGGCAGCGATCCTTGAGAAGCTGGGAGGAGAGGGGAAGCTGATTGGGGTTGATTGTGACGAAGAGATTCTTTCGATCGCCCGACGGCGCCTGGAATCCTACGAAGGGCAGGTTCAATTCGTCTTGGGGCACTACGAAGACCTGCCGGAGATTTTATCAGGGCTAGGGGCAGGACCAGGCGCCGTTGATGGCCTCCTGATCGACCTTGGGGTTTCTTCCTTGCAGTTGGACAGACCGGAACGCGGTTTCAGTTTTTTGAGGGAAGGGGCTTTGGATATGCGCATGGATTTATCACAACATGAAACAGCGGCCCAGTTGGTCTCGCGTCTTCCGGAACGGGAGCTTGTGAAGATCTTTCGGGATTGGGGAGAGGAGCCTCAGGCAGTGAGGATCGCCCGGGCGATTGCCGAGACGAGGCGGAGACGACCTCTCCGGACGACACGCGATCTCGCTTCTTTGATTGAGGATCTGTTTCCGGGCGGTCGGCGCATGCGGATTCATCCTGCAACCCGTGTTTTCCAGGCTTTGAGGATTGCGGTGAATCATGAATTGGAACGTCTCAAAAGTTTTTTGTCTTTCTTCCCCGATCTGCTTCGTCCGGGAGGAAGGGGAGTTTTTCTTGCCTATCATTCTCTGGAAGATCGTCTCGTGAAGAGGTCCCTTCGTCAATTTCAACGTGAAGGGAAGGTAAAAATTTTAACCCGGAAGCCGATTCGGCCGGTTGAGCGGGAGCTTGCGACGAATCCCCGTTCTCGCTCAGCCCGGCTCCGGTATTGTGAAAGATGTCGATAATGGCTTATCTACTTCGTTGGTCTCCTCGGATGCTCCTCGACGTACCACAGCAAGTACGCCTGCGTCGCTCCTCGTCGACCTGCCTAGTATCTAAGCCATTCTCGACATCTTGAAGGAGAGTTTTGGAGTTATGACAAAAATATATCGGACACAGAACGGCATCATCGGGGCGCAACGAGTCCGCAAACGAAGGACTTTGAAAACAGCCGCTTATTTCTTGAGTGTCGTTTTTGTCTTTGCCCTTCTTCATGTCTGGACGCGTGTTCGGGTGGTTGAAACCGGTTATGAAATCCGACGCCTTATGGAACAAGGGGAAGAGCTCCAAGGCGAACATCATTCCCTGAAGCTGGAAGTCGCGACGCTTCGCTCGCCCGCTCGCCTGGGAAAAGTGGCCTCCAGATTAGGACTCAAAAGACCTCCGGAAAAGCAGGTAACCCTGATTACTTATCGAGCTCCATGACATGAGACAGAGAAAAATCTTCTATAGCAGTGAAACCCGATCAAAAATTCGCAGACGTACGGCAGGCGTTATTCTTCTTTTGACGTCCGGATTCGCCCTGCTTGTTTACCGGTGTCTCACCCTTCATATGGCTCCTGATCCGAGGCTTCAGCGTCTGGCAATCAATCAATACAAGGCCCGACTTCAGGTCGCCCGTCCTCGGGGGACGATTTATGATTCCAGGGGAGAGGAGCTTGGGGTCAGCGTTCCTACTTATTCTCTTGCGATCAGGCCATCGAAGTTGGCAGCACCCAAACAGCTCGCCTTGAGTCTCTCTCGAACACTCTCTATCCCTTATGAGCAACTCATTGCCAAGGTGAGCTCAGAGAAAAAATATGTCTGGGTCAAAAGACATCTGACCCCCAAGGAAGCGAATCTTCTCAAGACAGGGGAGGAAGAGACAGGGGTGGAATGGGTCAATGAGGCGAAACGATTCTATCCGAATAAGGAATTGGCGAGCCAGATTCTGGGCATTGTCGGCATTGATGGGCAAGGACTCGGAGGGATGGAACTTGCCTACGATCGTTTTCTAAACCAGCATGAAACAGAGTCGAATACGTATCAGGATGCGCGTGGGCATCGGCTTGAACTCCCGGGCGCAATCAAGAAAGATTCTAAAGGACCTTTTGACCTCTGGCTCACCCTGAATAAATCGATTCAATTTACACTTGAGACGGAACTTGAGCAGGCCTGTCGGGGGTATCGTGCAAAATCTTGCACAGGGATTGTCATGGACCCCCAGACAGGGGAGATCCTCGCGATGGCGGGTTTCCCAAGCTTTAATCCCAACGCCCTGCGCCGATCCGATCCTGACTCCTGGAAGAACCGTGCCGTGACGGATGGTTTTGAGCCGGGCTCAATTTTTAAGGTGATCATGGCGGCGGCGGCCCTCGAGAGTGGGACGGTTCAGCCGGAAGATCGTTTTTTTTGTGAGAACGGCGCCTATCCGATCGGTCGGAATGTTATCCATGATACGCATCCTCACGGTCTCTTAAGCTTTCGGGAGATCATGAAGGTCTCCTCCAATATCGGGATCATGAAAATAGGACAGAGGGTTGGGAAAAAGGAATTTGAGAAAATGATCCGGGTCCTTGGGTTTGGCCAAAAGACCGGGATTGATTTTCCGGGAGAGGATGCCGGTATGGTGCGGCCTTCAGAAAATTGGGGCGAGATTGAATTTGCGAATATGGCCTTTGGTCAGGGGGTTCGCGTAACGCCGATCCAGATTCTTCGCGCCTTTTCGATCATCGCCTCAGGGGGATACGATCTCAAACCGCATTTTGTTTCGAAGGTGACCACTCCGGATGGGGAAGAGGTGTGGCGTTTTCAAAAAAGCCCTACCCAAATCCTGAAGCCGGAGACAACCCGGATCCTGACTCAGATGCTGACAGAAGTCATACAAGAAGGGGGGACCGGGACTCAGGCAGGGCTTTCCGCCTATACAGTCGCCGGGAAAACAGGGACTGCCCAGAAGGTCAAGAACGGGAAATATTCGAAACAAGACTATGTCGGTTCTTTTGTCGGTTTTGCCCCTGCCGAAAATCCGCGGGTTGCTGCGCTGGTATTGATTGATGAGCCGAGGGGGCAAATCTATGGCGGTGTCGTTGCCGCCCCCGTTTTCAGAAAGGTTGTCTGGGAGGCCTTGAGGGAATTAGGAGTTTCTCCTCGAACCCAGCCGACAATCCTTAAGGCAAGTACGGGAGAGATGCCGGAACTGATCGCAACCTCTTCCCCGGACAGCGTCCCTGATTTCCGAGGGTTATCGATGAGAGAGGTTTTAAGGCTTTTGGAAGAGAAAAAAATACCGGCGGAGATCGAAGGTTCGGGCGTCGTTTATCATCAGGAACCGGTTGCCGGGACACGGCTTGCGAAAGGAGAAACATGCCGGATCTTGCTCCGGTCATTTCATTAGCCGAACTTGATATGAAACTTTCCAATCGGGAAATTTCCGGAATGACTCAGGACTCGCGGCGGGTCGAGAGCGGTTTTCTCTTTGTTGCGATCCCTGGAAGCAAACAAGATGGGAGGCAGTTTGTTGAAGAGGCGGTTCAGAAGGGGGCGGCTGCTATTGTGCTGCAGAAGTTGATGCCAGGATTAAAGGTTCCGCAGGTTATTGTCGAGGATCCTCGAAGGCTCCTCGCCGATCTCTCGGCACGATTTTATAGAGAACCGACACGGAGACTGAAGGTCTTCGGGATTACCGGAACGAACGGCAAGACAACACTCACCTATCTTCTGGAATCGATTTTCAGAGAATCGGGTCGTCGGCCCGGAGTGATCGGCACGATTAACTATCGATACGGTTCTTATGTGGCAGCGGGACCGACGACGACACCTGAATCGGTCGATCTCCAGAAGATTTTTTCGGAAATGCTGGAGGCCGGAATCACCGATGTCGCGATGGAGGTCTCTTCCCACGCCTTGGCCCAAGGGAGGGTTCGGGGGATACATTTTGACGGCGTTGCCTTTACGAATCTCTCCCGTGATCACCTCGACTACCACAAAGACCTTGACGATTATTTTGCCCAGAAGCTCAAGCTTTTTACGGAATACCTGCCGGCCAGTGAGAAAAAGAAAAAGTTTGCTGTCATCAATCGGGAGGATCTGTGGAGCCAGAAGATCGATGAGCTCTGTTCGCTCCCGAAAATTCGGGTTGGTCTCTCCGGGCCGTATGAGGTTACCGTCCTCAGACATTCTTTGACTGCCGAGGGGATCCAGGCGACTTTGAATCTGGAGGGAGATCCGCTTGAGATCTCTTCTCCCCTGATCGGCTCCTTCAACCTGGAAAATATTCTTGTTGCTGTGGGGATCGCCTATGGGGCCGGTTTTTCCCTGGACCGGATTGCGCGTGGTATCGAGGCGATGAGGGCGGTGCCGGGGCGTCTTGAGCCGATTCCGAACTCTCGCGACCTCTCGATCTTCGTTGATTATGCCCATACCCCTGAGGCGTTGAAGACAGTCGGAACAACCCTCAAACGGATTTCCAAAGGCCGTCTCATCACGCTCTTTGGCTGCGGAGGGGATCGCGATCGCGGCAAGAGGCCGGAGATGGGGCGCGAAGTGGCGCAGTTTAGTGATCTGGTCGTCGTGACTTCCGATAATCCGCGGACTGAAGATCCGGAAAAGATCCTCGACGACATCGTGCCGGGACTTAAAGAAGGCCATCTCTCTCCTCAAAATATTTTTCGCATCGTTGATCGACGTGAAGGGATCAAGAAGGCATTGGAGCTTGCCAAGGCGGGTGACACCATCTTGATCGCCGGGAAAGGGCATGAGGATTATCAAATTATTGGGACAAAAAAAATTCACTTTAGTGATCAAGAAGTCATCAGGGAATTACTCCATGAGACTTAGGATGGAAGAGGTTGTGAAGGCGACAGGAGGAAGATTGATTTCAGGTTCTCCAGAGGCGGTGGTTCGAGGGGTCTCGACAGACAGCCGGACCGTGAAGAGCGGAGAGCTCTTTTTTGCGCTGAAGGGAGAAAATTTTGATGGGCACGATTATCTCAAGATCGCTTTTCAACAAGGTGCGGTGGGAGCCGTTGTTCACAAATCCCCCCTTGCCCCCCTTTGTCAAAGGGGGGTGCGGGGAATTTTAAATATTATTCAGGTTCCTGATACGTTGAAGGCATTAGGAGACTTGGCGACGCGCTGGCGGAGATGTTTTCCGATTCCGGTGGTTGCGGTGACCGGTTCGAATGGAAAGACCACGACCAAGGAGATGATCGCCTCTGTTCTTGCGGAGAAATATCCCGTGCTGAAGACGGAGGGGAATTTCAACAATCTCATCGGACTTCCCTTGACCCTCTTCCGATTGAATCGTCGTCATAAGATTGCGGTGCTCGAGATGGGGATGAATGCCCCGGGTGAGATCCGAAGGCTGACGGAGATTGCCGCGCCTCAAGTCGGTGTTATCACGAACGTGGGGCGTGCCCATTTGCAGGGATTGAGGACAATTCGCGGAATCGCCCGTGCGAAGGGGGAACTTCTGCAGGGATTGCCACGATCCGGAGTTGCCTTTCTGAATTCGGATGATTCGTCGTCTCCCTTTTTGAGGAAATTATCTCACGCCACCGTTCGGACGTTTGGTTGGAAGGGGCGTCCTGATCTGAAGGTTCGGCGTTACGAATCTCAGGGACTTGCAGGCCAAAGATTTACTGTGAAGGTTCAGCGAAGATTGTATCCCTTTTCCCTAAAACTTTTGGGGAAGGGGAATGTCTCGAACGCCCTCGCCGCGATTGCGGTCGGGGATTATTTCTCGGTGCCTCCCGCGAGGATGAAACGTGCCCTCCATCATTTGAGGCCGAAGAGTGGTCGGATGGAGCCTCTCTCCTCACGCTCCTGGACCCTTTTAAATGATGCCTACAACGCCAATCCAGATTCGATGACCCAGTCTTTGGAAATTTTTCGGGAGATCGGGGGACGATCGCTAAGACGCGTCGCAATTTTGGGGGAGATGCTGGAGCTGGGGCGCTTTGCCAGTTCCAGTCATCGGGAGATCGGCGGAAAAGCGATCCGATACAAGGTCGATCTCCTGATCGGGATCGGGCCTCATGCCCCGGATCTCCGACGAGGGGCGCTGGGAGAAGGGGCAAGACCGGATCGTGTCGTGACCTTTCGGGAGGGTCCAAAATCTTTTGAATCGATTCGATCCCTTTTGAAAAAAGGGGATCTGATTTTGGTGAAGGGATCCCATGGGATGAGGTTGGATCGATTGGTTGATATTTTGAGGAATTCATAATGCTTCAGGCACTGCTTTATCCACTCGCGGACCAATGGATCGTTTTCAATGTCCTGAAATATATTACCTTCAGGACGGTGGCTGGTTTGTTGACGGCGATGGTTCTCTATTTCTCTCTGAATCATTGGCAGATCGAGCTTTTGAAAAGACTCCAGATCAAACAGTCAATTCGTGAAGAGGGGCCGAAGCATCATCAGGTCAAGGCGGGGACCCCAACGATGGGGGGGCTCTTGATCTGGTTTTGTGTCTTTTTCTCGACACTGCTCTGGATGGATATCAGGAATGTGACCGTTTGGGTCACTGTGGGGCTTTATAGCGGTTTCGCCTTCATCGGTTTCTGGGATGACCGGCGCAAGATTAAATACGGCTCCAATCTGGGGCTCAAGGGGAGGCACAAATTTCTGATGCAGTTGTTCGCTGCCCTCATGGTCGTCCTGCTTTATTTCGAACTTTTTCCTGCAGACACGCGTCTCTCGTTCCCCTTCTTCAAATCACTCTTGCCGGATCTTGGGTGGTGGTATCTCCCTTTTTCCTTGTTTGTCATTGTGGGGGCCTCGAATGCGGTCAATCTGACCGATGGACTTGATGGTCTCGCCACCGGTCCTTCGATCCTCGCCTTTGGGACATTAGGGGTGCTTGCCTATTTTGCCGGCCATGTCGGTATCGCCTCCTATTTGCAGATCCCTTATATCCTTGGCAGCGGTGAGTTAGCGGTTTTCTCCGGCGTTGTTTGTGGCGCGTTGGTCGGTTTTCTCTGGTTCAATTCTTATCCCGCCGAGATTTTCATGGGAGATGTCGGATCACTTCCGCTCGGTGCTGCGATGGGATTCATCGCCCTTGTGACGAAGAATGAACTCCTGCTGGTCTTGATCGGGGGGATTTTTGTTCTTGAGGCGGTTTCGGTCATCACACAGGTGGTTTCTTTCAAGATATCAGGCCGGCGCATCTTTCAGATGGCGCCGATCCATCATCATTTTGAACTCAAGGGATGGCAGGAGCCGAAGGTGATCGTGAGGTTTTGGATTATATCATTAATTTTGTGTTTGGTGGCTCTCAGTACTTTGAAACTGAGGTGATGAGTGCGATTAAAGGGTAAAAACGTATTGGTAGTCGGTCTCGGACGTTCGGGTCTCGCGGCGGTGCGATTTCTCCTGGATCGTGGTGCGCGTGTAGCGGTGACCGATCAGAGGCGTGAAGAGGAGTTTGGCGATTGGCAGAGGGAGTTTGATGGGGAGGAACTGGAAGTCCATCTCGGCGGACACGAACCAGAGATTTTTGACAAAAGAGACCTGATCTGTCTTTCCCCTGGCGTGCCTTTGGATCTCCCGGGTTTGAAACTGGCGAAGCGTCGAAAGATCCCGATCATCGGTGAGATGGGACTTGGGGCGGAGTTTCTCGAGGCCCCATTTGTTGCGGTGACCGGAACGAATGGAAAATCGACAACCTCAACTTTGATTTACCAGATGCTTGTGGCCGCCGGACAAAAAGTTGCGTTGGGAGGGAACATCGGCACTCCGCTCCTGGACCTGATTTTAACGGGGGACCGGTATGAGCGTCTCGTCCTGGAGGTCTCCAGTTATCAGTTGGAAACCGTCAAGGAGTTCCGGCCAGAGGTTGCTGTCCTGCTCAATGTGACGGAAGATCATCTCGACCGCTATGAGAGTTTTCAGGATTACGTTCGTGCGAAGACCCGGATTTTGAAGGATCAGACAGGGCGCGATGCGGTCGTTTACAATGCGGAAGATTCCCACATCGCCCCTTACGCCTGTCGGGCCAATGCCAAAAGGATCCCCTTCGCACTTCATCGCCAGCCGTCTGAAGGGCTTTTTTATTCCCATGGTCGGATTGTTCGACGGTGGAAAAAGGAGTTCGAGGATTACCCACTCGCAAGAACCAAACTGACGGGGCTCCACAATGTGGAGAATATGATGGCCTCGGTCGGGGCGGCCCGATCGGTCGGGGTCTCTCCGGATCAGGTCCAAAAAGTCCTGGAGTTGTTTGAAGGACTTCCGCATCGGATGCAGCTCGTTGGTGAGTATCGTGGGGTCCGGTATTACGACGACTCAAAAGGGACGAATGTCGATTCCGTCTGTAAATCGATCGCAGGATTTGAGGATCGCCAGGTGATCCTGATTGCGGGCGGGCGTGACAAAGGGGGGAGTTACCGTCCGCTGCGCGATTTTGTTTCAAAAAAGGTGGTTCGACTTCTTTTGATCGGAGAGGCGAGTGCCAAGATCGCCCGAGAACTTCAAGGGTGTACGGAAATTCAGGAGGTCGGGACCTTGGAGGCGGCGGTACGGGAGGCAGCGCAAAAGGTTAAGCGAGGTCAAGTGGTCCTTCTCTCACCTGCCTGTGCCAGTTTTGATCAATTCAGAAGTTATGCAGAGCGAGGGGAAAAATTTCGTGAATTTGTGAGGAAATATGCGGAAGCCGTTTGATTATACATTGCTTCTAACAACGCTGCTGCTTGTCGTCGTAGGACTCACCATGGTTTTTTCAGCCTCAGGTGTTCTCGCCAAGGAGAGGTTTCAGGACAGCACGCTTTTTCTGAAAAAGGAATTGGTGGCGGCGATTATCGGATTCGGCGCCCTCTTTCTGATTCGTTTGGTTCCGGTCCGGTTTTTTTCAAAGGCGGTTTATCCACTCTTTCTGATCTCCCTGATCCTTTTGGTGCTTGTCTTGATCCCGTCGGTGGGGACGAAGGTGGGCGGGGCCTCCCGATGGTTTCGCCTCGGTCCGTTTTCCTTCCAGCCTTCGGAGATTGCGAAGCTCGCGCTGATCTTTTTCATGGCGCATATTCTGACAAAAAAGAGGGAGAAGGTGAATCTCTTCATCGGATTCGCCTCCCCGATGGTTTTTTCGGGGCTGCTCATCGGACTTGTCCTGATGGGGAAGGATCTTGGTGGGGCGACGGTCATGGGGGCCTCTGTTTTTTTCATGATGTTTATCGGCGGGGTCCGTCCCTCTTACCTCCTTTCGGAGATCCTTCTTGCCCTTCCGGCCTTCTACTATCTCGTCTTTTCGGTTCCTTATCGGAGGGCGCGTGTCCTCGCCTTTTTAAATCCATGGGATTATCCCCGTGGCGCCGGTTTTCAGATCATCCAGTCCTATGTGGCGTTTCATGCCGGTCGATTTTTTGGGCAAGGTTTGGGAGAGGGGAAACAAAAACTCTTCTACCTCCCGGAGGCCCACACCGATTTTATCTTTTCGGTTATTGGAGAGGAGCTCGGGCTTTTCGGAACCATGACAGTCTTGGGTTTGTTTGTTGTCTGGCTCTATCGTGCCTTTCGGATCGCCTGGAATGCGCCGGATCTCTTCACGTCGTATCTCGCGTTGGGGATTTCTCTGATGGTCGGATTGCAGGTCCTTTTGAATGTGGCGGTGGTCACCGGTCTGCTTCCGACAAAAGGGTTGCCGCTTCCGTTTATTAGCTATGGGGGGAGTTCACTGATCCTGTCGCTGATCGCGGTCGGAATTTTGCTGAATATCTCTTCAAGAGGAGAGGTTTAAATGGAAGCCTCTGAAAAAGCTCCAGTTGCAAGGCGCCTGAGGAAGCGCGACGCAGGCGTACTTGTGCCGTACGCTGAGGAGCGACTGACGAAGGCAACGCAGCAAATGGACTTTTGCAGAGGCTTCAAGTGAATGTGGTTATTGCAACGACAGGGACAGGCGGTGAGTTATTTCCAGGCATTGCAGTGGCCCAGGCCCTCAAGGGGCACAATCTTCTCTTTGTCGTTTCCGGTCTTGGATCGGAGGAAGAGACGCTGAAGCGGTACCAGTTTTCTTATGAAAGGATTGCTGTGGGAAGGTTAAAGGGACAAAACATGATCGCCGGGGTGAGGACGTTGATCGGGCTTCCAAAGACGCTCTGGTCCGCTCAACATATCTTGAGGAAGTTCGGGGCGCAGGTGGTCTTTGGGCTGGGCGGATACAGCGCCGGTCCTGTCGTGCTCGCTTCTTATTTTCTAAAAATTCCGCGGGCGATTCTTGAACCGAATGCCGTCCCGGGGTTGACCAATCGACTTCTCTGGAGATTTTCGAACCAGATTTATACCGCCTTCCCGGGCATGGAACGCTATTTCCCCGGAAGAGAGACCTTGTGGACCGGTCTCCCGGTTCGCGGTGAGATTGAAAGGATTGGCGAGAAAAAAGAAGGTGGCTTTTCCCTACTTGTTTTTGGGGGGAGTCGTGGCGCCCAGTCGATCAATCGCCTGATGTTTGAGGCGGTCCCGATCCTTTTGCAGTCCAATCCGTCAATCAAGATTCTCCATCAGACAGGGCAAAACCATTTCGAATCGGCCGAGAAAAAATACAGGGAACTTGGTCTCTTGGGGAACCAACTTCGAGTCGTCCCTTTTATCCAGGATATGGGTGAGGCGTATCGGGAGGCCGACTTGGTTGTATCGCGCGCAGGGGCCTCAACAATTGCCGAGCTGATAGTGGCCGGACGTCCGGCGATTTTTATCCCGTATCCGCATGCCGCTAGAAATCATCAGGAGGAGAATGCTCGTGCCCTGGAAAGGGTAGGGGGCGCGAAGGTTTTTCGGGAAGGGGAGTTGGCGGTTGAAGGGGGAAAGCGATTGGCACAGGAGATCGTTACGCTTGCCTCTGATCCATCTCGGCTTTCCGCGATGAAAAAATCGATTTTGAATATGCCGGGACGGGGGGCGGCAGAAAAGATTGCGACATCTTTGATTAATTTGGGACGAACGGGTGGCTTAAGGTCGGGCGCCCGCCCGCCCGCAACGGGTGAGGACGGGTGGGCGGAACCTTAAGACAGGACCCGTTAGTCCTGTGGGGATATTTTTGAAAGCTTTTCTATGTATCAACATATTCGACGCATTCACTTTGTGGGGATTGGAGGGATCGGCATGAGCGGGATCGCGCAGGTCCTTTTGAACTTGGGGTACAAGGTTACCGGCTCTGATCTTTACCGCTCTGCCGTGACGGATCAACTGCGTCGCCATGGGGCCGGTATAAAGATCGGTCATAAGGCAGACTATCTGGGAGAGGCGCAGGTTGTTGTGACCTCGTCGGCAGTCCGGAAAACAAACCCTGAGGTTCTCGAGGCGGAGCGTCGTGGCATCCCTGTTATTGCGCGCGCCGAGATGCTCGCCGAGTTGATGCGCCTCAAATATGGTGTGGCGATCGCGGGGAGTCATGGCAAGACGACAACGACCTCGCTTGTTGCGAGTGTCCTTGCCGCTGGAGGTCTGGACCCGACGATCGTGATTGGGGGGAGGCTGAAGAATCTCAGGTCCAATGCCCGACTTGGGGCCGGGGAGTTTCTGGTCGCCGAGGCGGATGAGTCAGATGGTTCATTCCTGCATCTCAATCCGACCATTGCGGTGATTACGAACATTGATCCCGAACATCTCGATCATTATCGGGATTTCGATTCGCTTAAAAAGACATTTGAAGAGTTCGCTGAAAAAATTCCGTTCTATGGGCTCGCTGTTTTTTGTGTCGATCATCCGGTCGTTCGTGAGCTGGCGAGACGGTTTGGCAAGCGATCGGTGACTTACGGATTGAGGGAGACGGCTGATTTTTCAGCGTCACAAATCCACGCGAAGGGGATCGGAAGTGAGTTCCAGGTTTGCCTCCGGGGAAAATCTCTTGGGACCGTTCGACTGAATGCGATGCCCGGCCGGCACAATGTCTTGAATAGCCTGGCCGCTGTCGCCGTGGCGCATGAATTGGGGATCCCCTTTCGGTTTGTTCAAAAGGCCTTGGCAAATTTCAAGGGGATTGGGCGGCGTTTCGAGATTATTCGGGAAAAACCGATCACAATCGTGGACGATTATGGCCATCATCCCGAGGAGATCAGGGCAACTTTAAAAACGGCGCGTGATGTCTGGCATCGGAGGAAACTTTGGGTCCTTTTTCAGCCACATCGTTATAGCCGGACCAAGTTGCTGATGAACGATTTTGCCACCGCTTTTAAGGAGGCGGACCATCTCTATATTGCGGAGATCTATGCGGCAGGTGAGGAGCCGATCCGAGGGGTCAGCGGTCGGGTCTTGGCGCAGAAAATCCGCGGTCGGAAGGCCCGTTTTGTTTCTGGTTTTTCGAGTCTTGTGAATGAAATTTTTCCAAAAATTCGAAAGGGAGATGTGGTCATGACTTTGGGGGCTGGTGATATTTGGAAGGTGGGACGGGAAATTTCGAGAAGGATGCATGAGTCTTATCACTGAAACGATGAGAGACGAACTTAAAAAAATCTGTCGTCAGATCCATTTTGACGAACCGATGTCGCATCATACCTCGATTCGGATCGGCGGGAAGGCGGATGCCTTCGCCTACCCGGAGACTCTTGAGGAGGTTTCGGGGCTCCTCGCCTATCTTCGTCAGAAAAAGCTCTCTTATTTTCCCCTGGGGGCAGGGAGTAATCTGATCGTCCGCGATGGGGGGATTCGCGGGGTTGTGCTGTCTCTGACTCAGGGTTTTTCATCACTTCGTTTGGAGGATCCAGCCATCCTTTATATTGAGGCCGGTGTCGGTCTTCCCCGACTCATCGAGTTTGCGGTCGAAAAAGGGCTTTCAGGCGTCGAACCGCTCGTTGGTATTCCAGGGAATGTGGGGGGAGCGCTCGTCATGAATGCCGGCACGCCTGAGGGGGATATTGGGCGCATCGTCTTGAGCGTGACCTTCGTCGATCGCGAGGGAAAAATCGTGACATGGGAGAGGGACAAGATCCGTTTTGACTATCGTGAGAGTCACTTCCCTCGAGGGGCGATCCTCCTTTCCACCCGCCTCCAGCTGGAACTTTCGACACCCGAGGCGGTTCGAGAGAAGGTCGAAAAAATTCGGCAAAAGAGGATCCAGACCCAACCGCTCAATGTCCCGAATCTCGGTTCTGTCTTCAAAAATCCGAAGAAGGGGTATGCCGCCCGTTTGATTGAGGAGTCAGGACTGAAAGATGTTCGCGTGGGGGGGGCGAGGATCTCGCCGAAACATGCCAATTTTATTGTGAATGAGGGAAAGGCGACGGCGCGGGATGTTTTGGCATTAGTCGGTTTGATTAAAGACAAGGTGAAGGAGAGGTTTGGTGTCATGCTGGAATTGGAAGCCCAAGTTGTGGGGGAGGAATAAACGATGAAGGTTGGTGTTCTGATGGGAGGGCTCTCGAAGGAGCGTGAGATCTCACTGAAGAGTGGCCGCGCTGTTGCGGCTGCGTTGAAGAATCGTGGATACGAGGTGGTCGAGATCGATGCGCAGAGGGATCTCGCGAATAAACTCTCTTCGGAGCGGATTGATGTGGCAGTGATCATGCTTCACGGCCGCTGGGGAGAGGATGGGACCATGCAGGGGATGCTCGAGATCCTCGGGATTCCTTATTCAGGATCCGGTCCTTTGGCCTCGGCGGTTTCCCTCGATAAGGAACTTACAAAACGGATTGTTTTCCAGGCCGGAATTCGAACTCCGAAATGGCAGACGGTCTTTTTGAAGGACCTGAAATCATTTGGCTCCCTCTCTTTTCCGCTTCCGGTGATTGTGAAGCCGAATCGGGAGGGGTCGACGATCGGGATAACGATTATTAAAGAGATACGGAATCTGATGCCGGCCCTCGTAGAGGCGGGAAAATACGATGAGACGATCCTGATTGAAGAGTTTATTTTCGGGAAAGAAATTACGGTGGGGATTGTTGACGGAAGGCCGCTCCCAGCTCTCGAGATCGTTCCCAAGAGCGGTTTTTATGATTTTCAATCCAAATATACGAAGGGGATGACTGAGTATATCGTCCCCGCCCGGATTTCCAAAGAGGATGAGAAAGAGATGATCGAGATGACGGTGAAGGTCTACGATCTCTTGAGACTGCAGGGGATTGCCCGTGCCGATTTCATCCTCGCAGAAAAATCGTATTTTATTGAGATCAATTCAATCCCCGGCATGACGGAGACGAGTCTTGTCCCGAAGGCAGCGGCATCGGTCGGGATCAGTTTTGAAGATTTGTGTGAGAGTCTCGTGAAGGGAGCCTCGCTGAAGATATGAGAAAAATTCTTTTAAAAACGTGGTGGTTGTTGGCGCTGTGCGGTTTTGTTGCCGCCTTGATCTTTCTTCCGCCGCTTGGCCCCTTTCAGCTCAAGGAGATTGTGGTGGTGACGCCACCGACCCGGATTTCCCACAACGATCTCGTTGCGCTGGCCAATTTGAAAAAAGGGGAGAATCTCCTCTCATTACGGCTTCGGGAGGTCAGCAAGCGTCTCCTCAATTCCCCATGGATTGAGGGGGTCGCCTTGGCGAAGGCCTACCCCGGTCGTCTGCTGATCTCGGTTCAAGAGCAGGAACCGGTCGCCCTGTTGAAGGATGATCGATTTTATCTTGTGAATCGGCAGGGGGTGATCTTCAAGGCGTTGGAAGGGAAGGATCCGAGGAACTTCCCTCTGATTACCGGTCTCAAGAAACCGAAATCCGAAGAGCTTCTCCCTTTGATCGCGCTGATCCGCTCTTTTTACAACCAGGATTCGCTTCGTCTGATCGGTTTGTCTGAAGTTCAATGGAGCAAGGGGAAGGGAGTTTCGCTTTTCACGGTGAAACCTGTTTTGAAAGTTATTTTGGGGAAGGATCGTTGGGAAGAGCGCCTCGAAAAATTGGCACACATTGTTCCTGAAGTTCCTGCCAAACGAGGGGTGCCTGTTCTCATCGATCTGACGTATGAAAAACGAGTTTTTTTAAAAGGGGGGTAAATCTATGGGCAAAGAAGACGACATCATTGTAGGGCTCGATATCGGGACCACAAAAATTTCTGCCATCGTGGCAGAAAAAGGTGAGGATGGAGTCGATATTATTGGCATCGGCACGACTCCTTCTCGCGGCTTGAGAAAGGGTGTCGTGATCAATATCGAAAGTACTGTCGATTCGATCCGACGCGCGGTCGAAGAGGCCGAGATCATGTGCGGCCGGAAAATTGATACGATTTATACAGGCATCGCTGGCGGTCATATTCGTGGGATCAACAGCCATGGGATCGTCGCCCTGAAAGATCGCGAAGTGAAGTCATCCGACCTGGTTCGCGTCTTCGATGCGGCTCAGGCGGTTGCTATCCCGCTGGACCGGGAGGTGATTCATGTCATCCCGCAGGAATTTGTCGTGGATGAGCAGGATGGGATCAAGGATCCGGTCGGGATGTCGGGTGTACGATTGGAGGCGAAGGTTCATATTGTTACCGCCGCGGTGACTTCGGCTGAAAATATCGTGAAATGTTGCAATCGTGCTGGACTTGAAGTGAAAGACATCATACTGGAACAGTTGGCCTCTGCAGAATCCACACTGTCACCAGAGGAGAAGGAATTGGGGGTAGCTCTCATTGATATCGGTGGTGGCACAACCGATCTCGCGATATTCTCAGGCGGAAGTCTTGTCCACACGGCCGTTTTGTCGATCGGGGGGAATCATATCACCAATGACCTTGCGATCGGACTTCGAACCCCTTTTGTCGAGGCGGAAAAAGTGAAGCTTCGTTATGGGTGTGCGCTTTCATCGATGGTTCAGAAGGAAGAGACGATCGAGGTCTCCTCGATGGGAGGGGGGGCTGACCGGATCCTTTCCCGACAGATCTTGACAGAAATTATCGAACCTCGTGTTGAAGAGGTTTTTTCATTGATTCGCCAAGAGATTGTGAAGTCAGGTTATGAAGATCTGATCTCCTCCGGCGTTGTACTGACAGGAGGAAGCGCCTTGATGGAGGGGATGCCGGAGCTTGCCGAACAGGTGTTCAGCTCTCATGTCCGGCGTGGTGTCCCTCGCGGGATCGGGGGGCTTGTCGAGGTGGTGAAGAGCCCCTTGTATGCGACGGGAGTTGGGTTGGTTCTGTATGGAAGCCGGTCCCAAGGGGATCGTCTCTTCCGTACGCATGAAGGAAATGTGTATCGGAAGGTGAAGGAGCGGATGAAAGAGTGGCTTGAGGAGCTATTCTAATGAAGGAAAACTCTTCGATTCCAATCAAGGGGGCATCGATCAAGGTGATCGGTGTCGGTGGCGGAGGAGGGAATGCGATCAATACAATGATCGAAGGGGGACTTTCAAAGGTCCAGTTCATTGCAGCCAATACCGACCTTCAGGCGTTGAATGGGAGTCAGGCTCCTTACAAGATCCAGCTCGGGAAAGAACTGACACGAGGTTTGGGGGCAGGTGCGAATCCAGATGTGGGAAGGCGTGCGGCGATCGAAAGTGAAGCGGAGGTTACTCAGCTATTAGAAGGATCTGATATGGTCTTTCTGACCTCCGGGATGGGAGGCGGGACCGGGACAGGGGCAACACCGGTGATTGCGCGGATTGCGAAGGATCTTGGGGCGCTGACCGTCGCTGTGGTCACGAAACCTTTTGCCTTCGAAGGGGCGCGTCGCGGTCGCTATGCCGATGAAGGGCTCGAGGAGCTTCGCGAAACCGTGGATACGCTCATTACGATTCCGAATGAACGTCTTTTGATCTTGGCTGGAAAAGAGATGACGATGATGGAGGCGTTTCAACGGACGGATGAGGTTCTTCTTCATGCGGTTCAGGGGATCTCCGATCTGATTCTGGTTCATGGCATGATCAATCTCGATTTTGCCGATGTCCGTGCCGTTATGTCCGGAAAAGGGATGGCTCTCTTGGGAAGCGGAGTTGCGAATGGCGAACATCGCGCGATCGAGGCGGCGACACGGGCGATCTCTTCCCCACTCCTGGAAAACGTTTCGATTACCGGGGCGACCGCCCTCCTTTTAAATGTGACAGGGGGATCGGACATGACCCTCTATGAGGTCAATGAGGCTGCTAAGTTGATCCAGGAAGAGGCCTATCATGATGCCAATATTATTTTTGGAGCGGTGATTGATGAAAAGATCTCACCCAAGGGTTCCATCCGAGTCACGGTGATCGCGACCGGGTTTGATCAAAAGAAACGTCCAATGACCTCCTTCACCGCCTATCAAAAGAAACCCCAACAATCTGAAACAACTACCCATTTTGAACAACCTGCCTCGCGGCAAGGCGGGCCGGCTTCTCCGCTTGCTGCCCGACCCTCAAATGGGTTATCCTTCTCCAGAAAGTCGGGTCGTGAGGAGGCTGAACGGACGAAGATACCTATCAAGACCGATCTCAAGAAATTGATGGCCGACTTGGGACCGGAGGCGTTTACGGCGGATGCGGAGGGAGATGAGTATGATATCCCGACTTTCTTGCGCAAACATGCGGACTAGGATGTTGATAAAGGCCCATCTGCGGCGTTGCCTTTCTCGGCCGCTCCTTGCGGCGTACGATCCAAGTACGCCTCAGTCGGGCCTCGTCAGGCGCCTTGCATCTGGGCGCTTTCTCAACATCCTCGGAATTTTCTTGTGTACAACTTCCCTGCTTTCCTCTGGTTGCGCGATGATGCCTAAGAGGGGCAGCGCCGTCGACAACTCGGTCGAAAATGCAATCCCGCAGGATCACTTCGCAGAATTTCAGGCAGAACCGGTCCCTCTCGTGATGAACGATCGTGTACAGGACTGGATTACTTATTTTCAGGGGGCCGGCAGGGAACGGTTCACCCTTTATCTGAGCCGTTCCGGAAAATATATCCCGATGATGAAGAAGATCCTGCGACAGTACGGTCTGCCGGAGGATCTGGTCTATCTCGCGCTCATTGAGAGTGGTTTCAATCCCCATGCCTATTCCCGCGCACGAGCGACCGGGACATGGCAGTTCATCTATCGTACCGGGCTCCGTTACGGCCTTCGAGTCGATGCCTGGATTGATGAGCGTCGTGATCCTGAAAAATCGACCGTTGCCGCTGCGAAGTATCTGAAGGATCTCCACGATCGTTTCGATGACTGGTATCTCGCCGCAGCAGGTTACAACGCGGGAGAGGGGAAGATCCAACGCGCGATCTATCGGTATCGAACCGAGGATTTTTGGGAAATGTCGAGACGAAAGTATCTGAAGCGTGAAACGAAAAATTATGTCCCCAAGTTGATTGCGGCAGCCCTCATCAGCAAAAATCCGAAGGAGTATGGTTTCGCCGATGTTCCGTATGAAGATCCGGTTCACTACGACAAGGTGATTATCGAGACACCCACTGACCTTCGCGTCGCTGCTGAATGCGCAGGGGTCACCTATGAAGAGATCAAGGTCTTGAATCCCGAGTTGAGCCTGTGGGTCACACCGCCTCATTATCCAGACTATGAGCTGAAGGTCCCTCATGGGACAGAGGACCGATTCAAGGTTCGTTACGCTGCGCTGACACCAGCGGAAAGGATCGCGACCTCGGTTCATGAGGTCAAAGGAAAAGAATCCTTGACTCAGATCGCCTCCCGATACCGGATCCCGCCTAAATTTTTAGCGGCAGTGAATCGGGTCAGTCCGGAAGGGCGTCTTGATGCCGGCCAGCAGATCTTGATTCCGAACAGTCCTCCCGAAGGGGAGCGGTTTAAAGACCCTGTCTTCAAGGAAAAGGGGAAACATCGCGCGAAGGCATCGGGGAAGAAGGTGGCACTGAAAAAGCCGATGCCGAAGATCCAATCCCCGCTAGTGAGATCAGGAGGGAGCTTTACGGTTCATACCGTCAGGCCCGGAGATACGCTGTGGGAGATTGCGAAGCAATATAATGTCAGCGTTCAGGAGATCAAGCGGTGGAACAAGATCACCCATCACAGGCAGGTTCAGCCGGGGCAACGTTTGAAGATCCTTATTCCAGGTCCTCCCCCCTCCGACAAGGTCTAATGAGCTCCTTCTCCCTCCATGTTTAAACGAATCCTCCTGACAATTCTTGTTTTCTATTCGCTTGCGGCGCTTGGGGAAGAGTTTTTTTCCGATGGGGGATACGAAGGGAAAATGGTTTGGGGCAAGATGGTGGCGACGATCCCGGCCCCACCGCAGTTTGTCTGGGAGATCTATATAGATGTTAACCAATGGGACAAGATCGGCATTGCGCGTCTCATCGACAGTCGATTGGTTAATTTAAAAATTGTTGAACAGGTCAAAGAGACCGATGATGTCGATGATTTGTATGAAGCGTTGGGTCCCCAGGTCTTTTCCGTAGAGCCCTTGCGTCGGAAGGGGGGGGAATGGCGGCATCTGCACTTTCAATTTTTCAATGTCCCCTGGCCCATCTCAAATAAATGGCTGGTCCTTGATATGAAGGATATCGAAACCAGGTCGGAGAGGGGGATCTATCGTGCGGAATGGACGCTGGCTGCCGGAAACCTCGAGTCGATGGAGGGGTATATCCAATTTGAACCGAATCAGGGGGACAGGAAAACGACCCGTCTCGAGTATTATGTGAAGGTCAACCCCGGTTCGCATGTCCCAAAATTTCTGGTGCGGTGGGCGGTAAACAGCGCGATGCCAAGGACGATTCAGGCGATCCGACGCGAGACGGTTCGGAGGCTTACTCTTTCTTCTGGAAAACATCCCAGCTCTTCAGGTAGTTGATCGCCGCCTCTTTTTGAAAGTCGATTTCGGTTTCTTCCTCGGCCTCAGCGCTCTTCTTTCCATTCTTTTCCTTTTCCCCTTCGAGATGCCCCTTGAGATCTTTTTCACGCACGAGGCGTTCTGAGAGCTTGATCGCTTCAGCCGATTCCGGTGTCGAGACCATCAAATCCGGTTTGATCCCCTCTGCCTGGATCGATCGCCCCGAGGGGGTGAAATAGCGCGCGACGGTCAGTTTCAAGGCGGCCCCTTGTCCCACCTCGAAGATCGTTTGTACCGATCCCTTGCCAAAAGTTTGGGTTCCCAAAAGTACGGCTCGCTTGTGATCCTGAAGAGCCCCCGCGACAATCTCACTCGCCGATGCGGTTCCTCCATTGATCAGGACAACGATCGGGTAGTCGGGTTCATTGCCGGCCTTGACCGCCTCCTGTTTATCGGTCTCTTCATTGCGGCTCACTGTGGAAACGATCGTTCCTTCTTTTAAGAATCGATCGGCAACCTCTATCGCTTGATCCAGAAGGCCTCCAGGGTTGTTTCTTAAATCAATAATCAGCCCCCGCAGTGGTTCTTTAAATTTCTTAAGGGATTTTTCGAGTTCTTTTCCGGTTTCCTCCTGGAAGGAGGAGATTCGGAGATAACCGTATCCCCCTTCAATCAACTCCGATCGGACACTCTGGATCCGGATAATATTGCGAATCAGGGTAACATTGAAAGGTTCCCTGTTTTCCCGTTTGATCGTGAGGGTGATCTTGCTCCCCCTTTTCCCCCGCATTCTTTTGACCGCATCGGGCAAGGTCATTTCCCGTGTCGAGACCTCATCGATCTTCAGGATCTTGTCCCCCTCACGAATTTTGGCCTCGTAAGCCGGCGTTCCTTCGATCGGAGAGACGACCGTCAGGATATTGTCTTTCATAGTGACTTCAATCCCGACACCACCAAACTTCCCTTCGGTGTCGACCTTGAGTTCGTCATAAATATCGGGGGAGAGGAAAGCGGAATGGGGATCCAGCGTGGCGAGCATCCCACGGATCGCCCCATAGATCATATCCTTTTCGGAAACCTCTTCGACGTAGTTTATCTGAACAAAATGAAGGACCTTCGTGAAGAGGTCGAGATGTTTATAGAGATCTTCGTTGTTTTTGACCTCTTTTTTCTCGGAATAAGAAGGCGATGAGAGGCCGATCAAAAGGATCAAAAGGGCAAGACGAAGTTTTTTCATGGAATGGTCATGATGATGCCATGGGAAGTTGAAATGTCAACCTAACAAGAACCCATACTTTCTTCTGTTATAACAAAGATATAACAAATCGGTGTTGCTGTCGAAGAGGGCAGAGATCCGTTCTTATTGATAATGCAGGGTGTAAAGATCAATGAGCTTTCGGATCATCTTCTGATACTGGGTATGTTGCTCTTTGGCCTTTCTCTTGAAAAATTCAATACTAGCTCGACTCAGAGAGATCGTTACCTTCATGTTTTCTTTCTTGAAGACCAGCTCATGAGGCGGAGGGAGAAAATCCTCTACGACTTTCAAGACCCCCATCGGTTCATTGGTGTATTTGATTTTCTTTTTCATAAATCGCCTTACCCCTTCTCCAGTATCCAGCCCCAAAAATGCGAATTACGCCCTTTCGATAGGTGAATCGTACCGTCAATATTCCTCCACTTGCCTGCCCTATGCAATAATACCGAGCTTCCCCGGCACTGTGCGTTACATCCCTCATGATGACACGACGAGGATCTGCGAAGGCATATTGCGCCTGCCCAAACGAAACCCCATGTTTCGCCTGATTGAACTGATCCTTTCTTGCATCCCATTCGAAGGTCTCCTTCACCGGGATAGACTACACTTTTGGGCAAAAAAAGCCATATAAAAATACATATATCTCCCCTGGGAGGGATGATTTGGGCTCAACGCCTCTTTTTTCGGGAATTTTTTCGAAACCATTCGGCGAGTTCGTCGCGGGTCATAGGCTTATTGGCCAATTTCATCATTAAATCGTAAAGTTCTAGATTGGTTTTTTCAATAAACACTTTGAGTCGGTTGGGCAATGGCTGAATCGAGAAGTCCCTCGTCCTTTCTCACCTAATTATTTTATCAATTTGATAACTTTTATCATTATAATAATGTTTTGGAACCGACGTTTTGATTAGTCTCATTTATTTCAACATGTTATAAATAGAGCTAAATGTTCGTTATGGCACGTTGTTTGCAACATTTAAAACATGTGAAGTTTTGGGCTATCCTCCTGATCGTGCTTTCTGTCCTGCTCACCTCTCCTCGCCATGCGGAGGCGGTTGATCTTTGGGTACACGCTCTATCGGCCGTACCACCGAGCGATCTTGATGAAGAGTTAGGAGCGTTGGGTTTCCCCTTCAACTACAGGCTGTTGATTCATATTATGCCGACAGGTTCTGAAGAAGTAACTGGTGTGGTGGTAAGGTTCGATTTTTCAGGAAGTATCTCTTCTCTTCGCGATATCGGTGAAACTGATGGACGTTGCTACGATACAACAGATCCGCATCTGGCACTTTGTGTGGTCGACGAAATCGAGTCTTTGGGTTACGCAAGCATCCAATTTTCCGTTACACCGACGGAACTAGGTGAATTGACGGCAACAGCGACTCTCGTCGATTCCTATCCTAGTGATACCAATGCCACGAACAACAGTGATTCCTTCACAATGACTATTTTTTCTCCCTGCGGAGATGGAACGATCGATGCCGGTGCCGGGGAAGGGTGTGATGACGGAAATATGGTTAATGGAGACGGCTGTGATGCCAACTGCACCACAACCTCCTGCGGAAATGGAATCCAGACGGTTGGGGAAGCCTGCGACGACGGCAATGTCGTGAATGGAGACGGCTGCAACGATCGCTGCGAAGTGACCTTTGCCTGCAGCGATGGGGTGGATAACGATACCGATGGCCTTGAGGATATCGCCGATCCCGGTTGTTATACAGGTGGAAACATCACAGTGGCCGGTGACTATCACCCGGAGGATAACGATGAAACCCACGAGGCCCGTTGCGGCAACGGGGCCGTTGGCGATTTGACGACTGAAATTTGTGACGATGGAAATGCGGTCGATGGAGACGGCTGTGACTTAAACTGCACCGCAACCTCCTGCGGAAACGGAATCCGGACGGCGGGAGAAGCTTGCGACGACGGGGATAGCGTTGATACCGATGCCTGCCGGAATAATTGCACGCTCCCCCGATGCGGCGATGGAATTGCCTCGACCGGTGAGGCCTGTGACGACGGGAACACAACACCCTACGACGGTTGCGATATGCTCTGTCAGACCGAACCGGAGGTCAGAAATCGTCGATGGAATATTCAAACTATTGACGACGGAACCGACGAGGTCGGAAAATATTCCTCCCTGGCCTTGGGCCCCGAGGGCCGGTCGTATATCGCCTATTACCGGGATATGACGAACGACCTGATGTATCTCAAAAAAAGGGAAAATGGATCGTGGGGGCAATTTCGAGTCACTGCAACAGGTTCCGGTTATACCGGAAAACTCAGAATCGTTGGAGAAAGGATGCATTTTCTCTACAGCAGGGCCGCTGTCATCGGGGAAGACAACCTCTTTCATCAAGACAAGCCGCTTGTCGGTTCCCTTTCGGCGGTCTCGTCGTTTCCCGGTCAGGGAAATGCCGCCGACCTTGGCCTGACCCCCTGGGGATCTCCGGTCGTCACCTTCAAGAAATCCGGTTCCGGTTCCTGTTTGGGAACAACTGTCGCCTCAGAGCGGCTCGCCTTGGCCTGGCGCGAGGGAACAACCTGGCACTGTGCCCCGATCACCCCTTATTCGGTCGCCGGTGTTCAGTCGCTAGTCGTTGACCCGACCGGAGCGATCCATATCGTTTATTCCCTAACCTCCGAGGGAAGGACAATCCTCGGCTACCGCAAGTCATCGGTTCCGGCGAGTGATGGGAGTTACTCGTGGGCCGGTTCAGGCACCATTACCAGCACCAACCTCCTCCTTTCAGGGGACCCATCTCCCCATACAATATCTTTGTCCATCGACGTCGATGCCGCCAATCAGGCCCATACCTGCTATTATTCTTCTTACTCGCATGCTTTGTTCTATGCCCGTTTTGAGTCAGGCTCTTGGATACGCGACAGAATCGATGGCACCCTCTCTTCTTACGACTCAAATGATGTTGGGCGAGACTGTCAAATCGCCGTTGATCGGACCCGAGGGATTATCCATGTTAGCTACTATGACAACGAACACCACACCCTCAAATATGCCCAAAGGCCGCTTGCCGGAAGAAGTTGGGCAAAAGTGACCGTTGATTCTCCGTCAGGAATCGACGTTGGAAAATATAACTCTCTCGAGATCGATTCCCAGGGGCTGGCCCACATCAGTTACTATGATGCGACCAATAAAGATTTAAAATATGCCACTAACGCGGGGATCTGCGGGAACCAGGTCTTGGAGCTACCGGAGGGTTGTGACGACGGCAACACAAATAATGGAGATAGTTGCAGTGCTGCTTGCGAGCAGGAATCGGAGAGCGGTCCCCGGTGCGGCAATGCGACTGTCGAGATCGGTGAGTCGTGTGACGACGGGAATGCGGTCAGTGAAGATGGCTGCAGCGCC
Source organism: Deltaproteobacteria bacterium (assembly GCA_016180845.1). Taxonomy (NCBI): domain Bacteria; kingdom Pseudomonadati; phylum Myxococcota; class Myxococcia; species Deltaproteobacteria bacterium. The sequence goes on along the minus strand of JACPAK010000006.1, from coordinate 63,697 downwards.
TCCTGCCAGCGGGAAGCGGTCTGCGGAAACAGGACTGTGGAATGGGGAGAAACCTGCGATGATGGAAACAGCGTCTCCGGCGATCGGTGTGATTCTTACTGTCTGGTAGAACCTCCAACCTCTTCCGGGTCAGGTTCTTCATCGACCGTAACAGGAGGGTCACGATCCATAGGAGGTTCGGGAGGAGGCTCGGGCTCCGCCGGTATCGTTGCCACGGTTTTTGAACCGTCCGGTGCCTTTTATAACCAAATTCCCTCTCCCCAGTTTCAGATCGAGGAGATCGATCCGGCTGATGGTGCTGAGCACTGGGTTGTGGCCAATGGCCTCATCGGGGATGGAAGCGGCTATTTCTGCTCCCCGTACCGAAGTTCGACGTATCCCCTGACCGATGAATTCAATGCCTATCAAGACGCGATGGGAGAGAGGGTTACCCACCCCGATCATCATTCCACCGGCTTCAGGGCGAATGCTGGGAGTTATCGCCTCTATCGCCTGACCGACCACTGCCGCATCGAGGGATGCGGGGCCGGGGTCATTGTGCCGGATCAACAAACTTTTCTCTTGGGGATCCCCCAGGTTGCGATGAGCTGTTACCCGATCGGCAAGCAGGAATTTTATGGGGACATCAGTTACGAAGATCTTGAAGCCCGGCATGATGCACTCGATGATTCATCCAGAAACAACTGGTGGGACAATTCCAACTTTCTCTTCGGCCGTTATCTCCTGAAAAAACTCCCGGTTGACGAGGTCACCAGCTCTCTGACACTCCTTGATGACGAAACAGAGCTCCTGCCGTCCGGGTTCAACTACTTTGAGTGCCCCTATAGCAAAGAGCACCTGGTTCATAGCTTCACCTGCGCTGAACTCGCAAAAATTGACTGGTACAAGAAAAATAACCCCCGGATTTCCTGGGGGACCAATTCTGGACGCGATGGGGAGATCAACCAGGAGGCGCGGATCTTCTTCAAAACCTTGTTGACCCAAGCGAAGGATCGGATCGGCGCGCAGATTGCCGATCGGACAACCTTTACCGACACCTATCAGACTTGGGGAGGTGGCGGCTTAACCAACTTGGAGCGGGAGATGGCCGAGATTGTGATTAACGCCTATAACATCTTGGATGACATGACTCCACGGCTCGTCGGCGCGAACTGTTCCGGCTTTGTGAGTTGTCTTGCTGAGACTGCAGGTATCTATACTGGAAACAAGATCCGATTGAAACAGGGACCGGTCGTGAGGGGGGCAATTGTAAAATATGACGACACCGAACATGACAACCAGTTCATCATCCGGAGCGACATCGCAGGGGATTGCCAGGCGAAGCGGGCACTCAATTCCGATGCGCGGTTCAATGTCAGCGATTGCATCCCGTCGTATGGCCGCCGAGAGGATGGCGGCATTGTTGAAGACTATTTTCCCGACGACCCGGGAGTGGAAATCTACGACCCGGCACCGGCGGAATCAGGCCCCCATTTCTTGGCCTCCCGACCGGCCCCCGCCGTCAAATCGGCACCCGGCTACGCCTGTCTCGTCGCGGGAAAATTGGCCCACCAGATGATCCATGCCTATTTCCTAAGAACCCTGGGGCACAATCGAATGGAGAGCTATCCCTCTCCGGAGGCCCTTTGGGAGGAAGAGCAGGCCAACATGACCGAGGCGTTGGTCATTGATGCCTTGACCGCTCTCAATTATTGCCCGGGGCCATTGACCAACACCTTTCAAAAAGAAGATTTCGTTCGTTCGACCTGGACCACGCGATATGGAACCGCTACCGGAGTTGGGGGAGGCAACCGGGGAAAAAGATTTTATTATCCCTCTCCCCCGGTCGGCTACGACGGGATTTTTCTAGGCCCCTTCTACACCAACATGAGCAACATCGCCTATGCGCTTTATAGCCACGACCCCGAATCGGCCAGAAACCTGGCCCTCCACCATGCGATCTGTCCGATTCTCGATCCCCCGTCTTTAATGAATAATAATGGTTTGAGTGTCGTCCCCTTTTCTCTTCCCGAGCCGGCTGACTCACGTTCATGGACCGATCACCCGATTAACGAGCGTAATCCCCCTGCCGATCAGATCGGAAGGGATCAACAAATCAATCGGCTGAGAAACCAGGGGGGGAAGAGATGAGACGACCCCTCTTACTCCTCGTCATGCTTCTTTGGTTCCCTTTAAGCCTTCAGGCCCAAGGTTTTTCCGATCGGATTCGGGAGGCGGCCGATAGAATTCGAAGCGAGATCACGGATACCATCGCAACCGAAACCATCACAGTAGAGATCCCTCTCCCGGAAGGATGTCGTGAGGAGGAGGTTCATTCTACGGGGATTATGGTTCAATTGACCAACTGTCATCGTTATATTTGTGGACCAAATTTTCATGGGGAGACGACGGTTGATTTCTGCCCCTCAGAGACCGAAGAGAGAACGATTCTGATCCGCTTTCCAAGGCGAGGGCACGACAACTCTGAGTTTCGAGAGATTCATTTAGAACCTGTTCCGGCCATCGATGCCTTCCCCAAATGTGGCACCCATGCGATGACACTTGAGGCCTGGGAGCACTTTCTTTGGGATGAAACAGGAGAAGGAGAGACCTCCTGGAATTGGGATGACTTGGATGATTATCTTTTTTCTTCGGCCTTTGCCCAGGGTTCTGGTCTTGAGAGCCGGGTTCGTGTGGAGTCCACAGGACGATGGTCTGGCCCAGAACAATCTGAGGCAGCCGCCCTCTTTTTTATCGTCGCTGAGAATTTTCAGGCCGCAATTGATGCCGGTCAATATGGGGAAGCAGGCACATTGCCCCGTGCCCTTGCCGAAAGGTTGCTCGCCTCGACCCGATGGGCGACCTCTGCGCTGGATATTGCCTATAATTACCCTCCTGATCTGGATCAGAGCCTCTTGCAGACCCCTATCCCAGAGATTCACTGGGGCCATTTTACGGAGGATGCTTACCTGGGCCTCTTTCGTCGCCTTAGAAGAGGATCAATTATCTACATCAATGAGACTTTTCGGAGCGATCTGGAGGTGGTCTATGCAACCCTCTTGCATGAACTTGTCCATGCGACGAATAGCCAGTCTGGTTATACGAATAGGGGTGACCAAGACTTTCAGGGAGAAATTGTCGACGAATTTCTAGCTGATCTGTCCAATGAGATGGTTTATTCGCGTCACAGCGGCTATCCTTTGGACCCTTCTTCAGGACTGGAGGTAGAAAACAATTACGACAACTTTGTGAATGATCCTTATCAGTCGCTTCTTCAGGAGGCATTGGACCGTCCCGATGTTACGGTTAGCCATCTCCCTCAGCATTATTTGGACCAGCGGGCAGCACAATTTTCTCGTCTAAACCTCGAACCAGAGGAGGCCGTAGAGGTAGGGTTGGAGGTCTCAAGCGAGGTTGATTTCTGCTCTATCGATTCGAGAAGATGTCAGAACCCGCGTGTCTACGATTGGATATTCCCTGACTGTTTTCGACATTCCGCCTATCTTGGAAATCCCCGTTATCTGAATCTGATCCCAGGCTGTCCGGATCCGGATTATCCTAACGAATGGACACGTGCTGAAAGACGGACGTTCACACGGGCCTTTAAGAGGAATTTATACGAGTATCCTGATGAATGGATTCCCGAAGCGAGCAAGATGATTGCGGATATTGAGGCGAGGGGAGGTCTGCTAGCGATCGAGAGAGGGATTCCACATACTGTTGCTACCTCCCTCTCGATTCACCCCTCTATCCACCACGATCATATGGTTAGTCCCTCAGTGAATCATCGCGGGCCGGGAACCCCCGACGATCTCACTCTTGATTCTCCTCCTCCCTTGTCCTCCGATTATTCTCCGCCGGCTCCTCTTAGAAACTGCAATGCCTCTGCTTGTCCCACCCCCGATCCTAACGTGATGCCTGCCGGGTGCGCCACCGTTGAAGGTGGAATTTCAACCAACGGAGATTGCTATGACTACTGTTGGGAACATCGCGGTTTGTGGCATGGCGTTTGCCGGCAGATGAGAGATTATGATCGGGACCAGGCCGGTTGCGAACTTTCCCGGACCCATGAGGATGAATGTGACACCGAACGGGAACGGATGGATGAAGAGGCACGGGAACGGGCAGAGAGGGATGCAAGAGAAGCCAGAGAGAGAGAAGAAGCCGCGCGAGAAGAGGCTGATGATGCAGAACGGGCGGCCCATCCCGACCGGCAGTGTCAGTGGGTTGGTCCTTTAGATTCAACCTCCCGTTGCGGATACTGTGAATGGAATGTCGCGACGAACCGCTATGAGATACCGACCGGAGGGTTGGCAACAGGATGGTCCTCGGCTTGTCCGGAATGTGCCCGCGGGAGTTGCATGGTCTGCACGGGCGCCGCAAGTTGTGGTAGCGGCTCGTCGGGAGGCTCCGGAGGAAGTGGTGGGAGCGGAGGTGGCGGCGGATCCGGCGGAGGAGACGGATTTAGCGACGGCGATACGGACGGAGACGGAACCCCTAACTTTGAAGATCTCGATGATGACGGAGATGGAATAACGGATATTTCCGATCCCGACGATGACAATGACGGCATCGCCGACACGGATGAAGAAAGCGGTTCAGGATCGGGCGGTTCCAGTGATGGCTCCGGCGACGGGACCGGAAGTGACGGCGGAGGCGATAGTTGCGGCGGTGAGACTACCGAATGTCACTATTTCGCGATTCCGGATTATTGCGCCATTGCCAACTGTGACGTCTGCGGCAATTGCACCCGAATTTCCGAACCTCTGACTTGCCCCGATTGTGGTGCCCCGGAACCGCCACCTCCTGACCCGACGCTTTGTTATGTTGTCCTGAACATCCTCCCCGATGACCCGGGATGCTATGAAGCGGATACCTGCGGCTATATCTCTTGCCCGGCAGGTGTCCCATGTCCCCCGTATTCCTCATTCGAAAGCGCGGCCACTATTGCGTATATGGAAGCTAACCTATGCAGCTTTGGATTGGGGATGTATGTGGGCAATTGTTTGGAGTGTTATGACTACTAAACATTTTTCAAAGCTCATCTTGCTTTTGTCACTTTGCTTGCCGCTGTCTGCATCGGCACAAATACAGTCACTCCTTCCCGCTGATGCCGTTTACCGCCAGGATTTGTCTGAAAAGGCTACCGATATGATTAATAGAATGTATGCATCTTTGCAGGGCGGCCCCATGGTTTCCATTCGCAAGATTTATACGACAAAGAGATCCTTTGAAAAAACCAAGGCCTTTTTTCAATCCCACAATGTCGCCCTGACCCCTCTCAATCGAGAAAAGATTCTTCAAAAATCAAAACCGGTGATGGTGGGAAGTTATGGAGTATGGTCGATTATGCTTTATGCCCCCTCAACCTATACTAATCCCGGAACCCGGAAAAAGGTGGAGGAAACCACGATTGTTTTTACAAGACAACCTGTTCCAAGAATTCAAAAAAAAAGGTTGGGAAAATAGCCAAAGATTATCTCGTGGGTGAACTGAGTGTCTCTCTTCTGAGTTCTACGCCATAGTAAAGATGTTCTGAAATCTTAGCGGCAAGCGTTCGTTGAATACCTGATCTGTCTAATCTTGCGAATTCCCCTTCCCGGGTATCTAAAAAGCTCCTTTCAGACTCGGTGATACCTTCCATGTTTTCTCTGGCAATCCGGACAAAGATAAGGCCATCCGCTCCTGACTGAGATAAAGTTGTTTCAAGAAATTGTATTCTCGTCGCCCCACTCAATTTGCCAATAACCCAGCGATAGGCCAGCGATCGGTTCCAAAGCTCTTTGGTGAGTCCCGGCACACCCGTGGGGAACGTGTCGTTAGCACTACCACAGGGCAGATCAGATTTGTCATAGAAGGAGCTGTCTGAAAGGAGTTTGAGCCCGATAACAGGGGACGTTTCCGTCAATCTCCTCCAGGCGGCATGATGTTCTCCGGTGGTTGCACAGGCAGAAACTCTCTTGTCAGGAAGGCAGTCAGGTTTTTCAATAACAGCAAAAGACTGACGCACAACCTGGGCATCGGATGACCCAAGCCGGGCTTGCTGGATCAAGGTTTCTATCGAGATTGTCATAGTATGTATTATGCCATCTCTTATTCAGGAAGAGTAGTTTTTTATTAGCCCTAATCATTCCCTTGCCTTTTCGCGGACGGAAAAGTAGGAAGAGGCCTTCTATGTATTCCGAGACCCAACTTGCTGAACTCGCCCGTCAGGTTCGCTACTGGATCCTGACCTCGACGACCGAGGCAGGGTCCGGACATCCGACAACCTCTCTTTCAGCGACCGATCTGATGGCCGTCCTTTTTTTCCAGTACCTTCGTTACGATCTCGAGAAGCCTCAATATCCGAATAATGATCGCGTCCTTTTTTCAAAAGGGCATGCGGCCCCCCTGCTCTATGCCCTTTATGGTGCCGCGGGGGTTCTAAAACGGGAGGAGATCCTCAAACTCAGATGTTTTGATAGCCTCTTGGAAGGGCACCCGACACCGCGCTTTCCACAAGTCGAGGTAGCGACCGGGAGCCTAGGACAGGGGCTCTCGATCGGCGTTGGCATGGCAATGAATGCCAAATATCTCGACCAACTCCCTTACCGGACTTTTGTCTTGATGGGAGATGGAGAGATGGCGGAGGGGTCGGTCTGGGAGGCGGTTCAGTTGGCTGCCTACTACAAGCTTGATAACCTGATTGGCGTCGTTGATGTGAATCGGCTCGGTCAGAGTCAAGAGACAATGTATGAACATGATGTTGAGGCGTATGCCAAAAGGCTTCGCGCGTTTGACTGGGAGGTTGTCGTCGTTGATGGTCATTCGATTCCTGAAATTCTGAAGGCCTATGAAAAGCTTCTGGACTCTCATAACGGCCAACCGAAGGCGATCGTTGCCCGGACCCTGAAGGGGAAGGGGGTCTCTTTTGTTGAGGATGGTCATGGTTGGCATGGGAAGGCGCTCTCCAAACCGGATTTAGAGAAGGCGCTGAAGGAGCTTGGCACCGTTGATTTTTCTCTGGTCGGGCAAGTTCAGAAGCCGGAACAGAAGTCACCAGTTCGCGTTGATTCTAAAAAAGCGGCGAGGCCGCAGTATGCAAAAGGTGCGTTGGTGGCGACACGTCAGGCGTACGGCCAGGCATTGGCGCGGCTGATTGACGAATATCCAGAGGTCGTGGCGGTCGATGCCGATTGCAAAAACTCGACCTTCTCCGAGCTTGTGAAGAAAAAGGATCCAAAACATTTTTTTGAGATGTTTATTGCGGAACAAAATATGATCGGTGTGGCGATTGGACTCTCAAAGCGTGGCAAGGCCGCCTTCGCCTCCTCATTTGCCTGTTTTCTGACACGCGCCTATGACCAGATTCGGATGGCGGCGGTCAGTCAGGCGAATCTTCGTTGCGTCGGTTCGCATGCCGGTGTTTCGATCGGAGAAGATGGCCCTTCGCAGATGGGGCTTGAGGATCTCTCAATGTTTCGTGCCGTGTCTGGGAGCGCTGTTCTCTATCCCTCCGATGCGGTCGCTACGGAGTATCTCGTGGAAGAGATGATCAAGAGGCCGGGGATCGTCTACATGCGGACGAATCGTCCGGCGACCCCGATCTTGTACGATCTGAACGAAAAATTTCCGATCGGTGGTTCGAAAGTTTTAAAATCCTCCCCAGCTGATAAAGTCACGGTCGTTGGCGCCGGTGTCACACTGAACGAGGCGCTTAAGGCGTCTGATCTCTTGGCGAAAGAAGGGATCTCGATCCGTGTGATCGATTGTTATTCTGTGAAACCGATCGATGAGGCCACTCTGAAAAAGGCGGCCAAAGAGACCAAGGCGATTGTTGTTGTCGAGGATCACTGGTTTGAAGGCGGATTGGGCGATGCCGTCTTGAATGTTTTCGCTGAAAGGCCCTTGGTTCCGGTTATTAAAATGGCGATCTGCCAACTCTCCCGCTCTGGGAAACCAGCCGAGCTCATGGATGCCCATGGCATCTCCGCCGCGCATATTGTGCGAAAAGTCAAAGAACTCGTTTAAAAATCATTTGTCAACTTGTCGTGAAGCGATATGATGCCCCTACTTTTATGAAGTGGCGTCTCTTGGCCCTTCTTTTTTTCTTGCCTTTAATTGTCGAGGCGGCCTCTCCAGCGCGGAAGGCCGAGGTCGATTTTTCCCAAGGTCTGCTTGCCTTTAAGGGGAGGGATTATGAGGAGGCAGAGAGGCATTTTTCGACCGCCCTCGAAAAAGACCGAGGAAATGTCTCGGCGACCTATTTTTTGGGTGTGACACGCTATCACTTGGCGAAATACGATGAAGCGGTCGCGCTTTTGAACGATGCGATTCAAAAAAATCCACGGGAGCCGGAGTCTTTTTTCTATCGTGGGCTTTCCCATTATCGACTGGAAAAGAAAGATGAGGCTATCGAGGACTTTAAAAAGGTAACCGAATTGGCCTCCGCGGGTCCGATGTATGATCTGTCGGTGAGTTATTTGAGACGGCTTCAGGAGACCGGTTTTATTTCGGAAGTCAGTCAGGAGAGGCGCTGGTTTCTTTTTGGGAATTTCGGTTCCCTCTCAGACAGCAATGTTTCTCTAAATCCGGAAGGGGTGACGCTCGCGACACTCCCTTCGGATCAAAGTGATCTTCAATTTTCTGCCGAGGGAGGAGGGGGGTATCGTTTTCTCTCCGGGGAGAAATATCGATTAAGCGCGAAGACCTCTTACACACATTCCTTTCATCTCGAGCTCAGCGAATTCGATTATGGTGTCGCCGATGTTGAATTGGAGCCTTCTTTTCGTGAGGGAAGGTTTGGAGCTGAGATTCCGGTTGCCTATCAGTTCTCTTTTCTGGGCGGTGAAAAATATCTGAGTCGTCCCTTGTTAAAACCTTCTGTCCAGTATCTCTTCGAAAATCGATTCCTCTCCAGGCTCACACTGCGGGGGAGGCTTGATTCGTTTTTCCAGGCGGTGACCAATGTGGCACAGAATCGCGATGCGAAAAATCTTGAGGTTGAGGTGGCTGAGTATCTTTTGGGGGATGACCAAAAACATTTTTTGAAACTCTCCTATATTTTTGAGGAGAATTGGGCCGACGGGGCCGATTGGGATTACAGGGCCCATGGGGTCGGTTTTTCAATGAAGAGCCCTCTTTTTCTGGAGATGACCTTTTATTTTTATGGGGAGGTCTTCTTTGACAAGAAGTTTCATAATATTGACTCTATCCTTGGAACAAGACGCGATGACTTTTCGCAAGTCTACGGGATCAAGTTGACTCGAAAGATTGTTCGATCGGTTGACTTCGTTGGCTCCTATGATTTTTATCGAAACAGTTCGAACCAGTCATTTTTTGCTTACAGTCGACAGATGGTGGGGGGTTCTTTTGCATTTAGTTTCTAGACTCGTGTTTGTTTTTATCCTGGGGTTTGTTTCATTACCTCTGGTAGCGGCCGATTCGGTTGGTGAAGTAGTCTTTGTTCGGGGTGAGGTCTCCTTGTTTTCTATTTCAGAATCAGGGCAGAGGATCGCCGCCTTCGGAGACAAGATCTATCAGATGGATACCTTGCAGACCGGCGCGGGAGAGCTCAGGGTCCTCTTTACGGATAAAACCCTGCTAAGTCTTGGTCCTAATTCGAAGGTCCTCGTAACCGAACATCTGTTTCGGCCTCAGCAGGGGGGACGTCGTTCCCTTTTTGATATCTTGAAGGGGTCAGTTCGCGTGCTGGTCGATGAGGCAACCTCCTTTCGGGTCAACGATGTCCGTTTCCAGACCCCCACAGCGGTGGCGACGGTCAGAGGGACCGATCTTGGGATTCGTCTCTTAAACCGTTCCAGCCAGTTTTTTTGTTTCGATGGTCTTCTGGAGACCTATTTTCGCGAAGAGCCTGAAGCCAAGGTGATGCTCCATTCAGGCCAGTATACAGAAATCAAGAACGCCCCTCCCACTCCTGCGGCGCCGATTCCGTCTGGGTTGGGGAGAGAGTTTCAGTCGGTTTCAGAGGCCTCTGATTTACGGGAGGTCCTGGATCAGCCGGGAGGGGTCGGGGGCCCCGAGGTCCTCGAACCGGAAAAAGAAGTTGCGAGGGTTGTTGATCAGCCCCCACCGGCGCCTGTTGTGCCGTCACTGATTCCAGGAGGGGAGACCTCAACGCCGGAGTCGGTAAAACCGGCTGCGACGGAGGGGAAGATGAAGGTGCCGCTCAAGTTCCCAGGGAGATGATATGAATCCTCTGCAAAAGCTCATCAGTACCATGCTTTTTCTGATTTTTTTTGGAATGCAGGCTGGATGCGGACAGGTGACGGAGGAGACATCGGTCTCTGCACCGATCACGATAACATTACCGATAAAATCAGAGACCTCCCTCCCTGAGAATCTGGAAAAGGTTGTTCTCGAGATCAATGGAGAAGGTTTCCCGACCATTACCCAAAGCGTTTCGAAGCCTTTTACGGAAGGGATCGAGTTCAATGTTGATGTTCCGATTGGAGAGGATCGCGAATTCAAGCTTACCGTTTCCAGAACAGGAAGTCTTCGCACCGGCTATAAGGGAAAGACAGTTGCCGATGTTACGGCAGAGGGGGCGACGATTCCGATCAATCTCCAGTTTGTGAACTTCATCTCCGATTTTACGGCGGAGCGGAGTGGCCCGGATATTTCCTTGGTCAGTTTTGGGGTTGATACGCAGGGGACATCGGAACTGACCGATGACATTGTTTCGATGAAGATCGATTTTGCCCAGTCTGTTGAATCCTCCCATCTGGCCGTTTTTATTGAGTTTGACAAAGACAATGACTCTTCTACGGGGCGTTCCGAGACGATTATCCATCTCCTGCGAGGTTCTATCGCGACGAGTTTCAAGAGTGGCTCTGATCGCTATATCCTCGCCGAGAAGACCTCTTCGGGCTACACGGCATCTCTTTACGACTCGAACGATGCTAAGGTGGATGTCCCGGAGAGCGCGAAACTGACCGCCTCTCTTGAGAATCCGACACGGCTGGTTGTCACCTTGACCACTGCCGCCTTTTCTGTGCTGGTTGATTCAAACGGCGAGGGGGGGTTCAACCTTTTGGTTGGTGAAAAATCGAGTCTCGATCCTCTCCAGGCGCCGAGCTTCTCCTCATTCACCGCCAGTGACATTGCCCTCGAGGAAGAGGCGATCGGGGCGGCGGAGTATGACGCCTATTTTAGTACCTCATCGTTGTGAAACGTTATCTTTTAGCATTAGCCTCCCTTCTCATTTTTTCTCTTTTAAATCTTTTGGATCTTCCCCCCGTTTCATCGTCTGAGATGAAATCACTTGATTGGCTCTTCCAGTGGAGAGGGGCCAAAAAAACGACGGGGGAAATTATCGTTGTTGCTATTGATGAAAAGAGCCTGAGTCAGGAGGGGCGCTGGCCTTGGCCGCGTTCCAAAATCGCCTCGCTGATCCAGAAAATCAATCAGGGTGATCCCCGGTTGATCGAAATGGATATTATGTTTGCCGAGGCCTCAGAGGACGATCGGCTTTTGGCCGAGGCGCTTGCGAGCCGAAGTCATCTGATCCTCGGTTACTATTTTTACCAGAGTGAAAAGGAATTAAAGGCGGCGGAGATTTCCTCTCATAAAATGGATGAGGCCTTCCGTGAAATCCTTCCGACCGCCTTCCCGGAGATTTCGGGTCTTCAGGATGACTTGAGGAAAATGGTGGGGGTGGTCGCGAACACAGGCACCATCGCTCAGGTGACAAACCGGCAGGGTTTTTTCAATATTTTCCCAGATCCGGATGGGACACTGCGCCGGTTTCCCCTGATGGTGACCTATCGAGACAAGTTTTTTCCTTCGTTAGGGCTCGAGACCTTTTCCTATTATTCAAAAGGGTATGATCCCGTGCCGGTCAAGGATGGCTCAGGGGCTCTGGTTGGCATGAGCGTCGGTTCCCGATTGATTCCGACAAATCGCCATGGGGAGATTCTGATCAATTATCGGGGAGGCGAGGAGCTCTTTCCCGTTTATTCGGCTACTGACCTGCTGCAAGGAGGTGTGTCGAAGGAAACATTGAGTGGCAAAACGGTTCTTGTCGGTGCGACGGCGATCGGGATCTATGATCTGAGGGTCACACCTGTTTCCTCGGCGTTGCCCGGTGTCTTTGTCCAGGCGAATTTCCTGGATAATCTCTATCAGGGAGATTTCCTGATTCAAAACGATGGGACGCGCCTCGGTGCCTTGGGAGTCATGGCCCTCGTGACTTTTCTCCTCGTTTTTTGGATGCCTCGTCTTAAGATTCTGACAGGGGTTCTTCTGTTCGGTGTCATTTTGGTTGTCTATGCTTTTTTTGTCCAATGGCTCTTTCAGCAAGGGACAATTTTTTCACTCTCGACTCCGATTTTACAATGGTCGGTTGTGGCTCTATCGATGACGATTCATCGGGGGATTGTCGAGGAGAGACAGAAGCGGGAGATTCGGAAAATATTCCATTCTTACTTGCATCCCGATATCGTGGAGGAGTTGATTCGTGAACCTCAGAAGCTGAAGCTCGGAGGGCAGAGAGTTGAGTGCACCATCTTCTTTTCTGACGTGAGGAATTTTACCTCCCACTCCGAAAAGATGGATCCTGAAAAACTGGTTCAACTCATGAATGAATTTTTCGATCCGATTTCCAAAATAATTATTGAAGAAGGGGGATATATCGACAAATTTTTGGGAGACGGGATCATGGCGATCTTCGGGGCCCCTGCGGTCACGCCGGATCATCCTTTGAGGGCCTGTCGCGCTGCCCTGAGGGTGCAAAAGGCAACTCAAGAGATCGAATCTCTTTTTCATCAAAAGTATGGGATCGCTGAATTCAGGATCGGGATCGGGCTTCATACAGGGCCTGTTGTGCTCGGGAATGTCGGGACAAGGGAACGACTCAACTATACGGTTATGGGAGATGCGGTGAATCTCGCGGCGCGGCTCCAAGGGGCCAACAAGGATCTCGGGACAACGCTTCTGATGAGTGAATCAACGTATAAGGCTGCTTCCGAGGCGGTTGAGTCTCGTTTCAAAGGGGAGATTCGGGTGAAAGGCAAAGAGGAAGCGATTCGGGTTCATGAGATATTGGGTATCTCCCCTTCAAATTTTCTTTAACTTCTCTCCCAACAACCGAATGTGCACCGGTGTTGTCCCACAACACCCACCGATATAGGTAACGCCAAGATTGGCTATCCGAAGTCCCCATTTCGCAAACTCCTCCGGGAAAATCGGTCGCGTTGGCAGGCCGCTGGCTGGTTTCGCAAACCAGGGACCTGGATCATGCATTCGAAAAATATTGAGGAAGTTGAAGACCTCCTCCGGATGAAGGCCACAGTTGGCGCCAATACAATCAGCCCCCGCCTCACGCAGTGTCATGCTCATGAGATCCATCATCCTTTGGTTCTTTTTGGGGAGACCCCTTGGGAATGTCATTGAAACGATCAGATACCGATCCGAAACCTCACGGACCGCCAAGATTGCCGCCTCGGCCTCTGTGAGAGAGGTCATCGTTTCGATCAGATAACCATCAGGCTTCTCCTTTTCGAGTGCCTTCACCTGCTCGCTAAAAGCCTTGATCATTGCAGTCTGCTTTAACTTTCGCGCCTCTCTTCCGAGAGGACCTATTGAGGCGAAGACCTTCACCTTTCGCGCTGCCTGACGGGCGATTTTTACCGCCTTTCGATTCAATCGCTCCACTTTTTTTGAGGAGTTCAGACGAAGTCTGTTGGCTCCGAAACTGTTTGTGATGATGACCTTGGCTCCCGCCTCGGCGTAGCTGCGGTGGATTTCACGGATTAAACCGGGACGTTTTTCGTTCAATTCTTCGAGACAGGAATTTCCAGGGATTCCATGCATCAGGAGCATAGTTCCCATTGCCCCATCCATTAAAATCATTTTATTTTCTCTTGGATTTTTTCTTTGCGGGAGTCTTGCGAGAAATTTTCTTGAGATGATGGCCAATCTGCTCGATCTGGTTCTCCAGTTTTTCAACGCGCCTGTGATAGGAGGTGATGTCCTGACAGGAGGGGATGCGCATCATTTTGAGGACATCTTCAACCCGCCGTCGAAGAGTTTTCGCAATTTCATCTTTTGTCTCAATAATCTTGGCAACGGTATCGGTAAATTTTTTGTTATTAATGAGTTCACTCAAGGCCGCGGAACTGAGGACCTGCCCCACGATGTCTTTTTTGAGTCTCTCTCCCCGCTGAAGGGCATCCTCGATCACTTCTCGTAACATGACGCCGAGAACTACGCCCCACGCCTCATCGAGTCAATATCTTTCTCTCCTTGACCGGCCGGTGTTCGTGTCCTAATTTTCAAACGTCCATGCAAAAACTGGAAAAACTTCAGGAAATTTTGAATGGAATGGGGTCGGTCCTTGTCGCCTATTCAGGTGGAGTCGATTCAGCCTTTGTGGCGAAAGTTGCTTTTGATCTCCTTGGAGATCGTGCCGTGGCGGTGACGGCCCTTTCTCCCTCTTTTCCCAGTTATGAAGTGGCTGATCTCCATCATGTTGCCAAAGGGATCGGGATCAAACATTTAACGGTCGAGACCAAGGAGCTTGAAAATCCGGACTATCGCGCCAATCGGGGGGATCGATGCTATTTCTGTAAGTCGGAGCTTTATCAATATCTGATCCCGAAGGCGAAGGAGCTGGGGATCCAGGTGATTGTGAATGGGACGAATGTCGATGATCTCTCGGATATCCGACCGGGTCTCAAGGCGGCTCAAGATTACCAGATTCGATCACCACTCGTTGAGGCGGGTCTTACGAAAGTGGAGATTCGGGCGTTGTCACGTGAGCTTGGTTTGTCGACTGCTGAGAAACCGGCGCTCGCTTGCCTCTCCTCCCGTTTTCCGGTTGGGACTGAGGTGACACCGGAGCGGCTCAGGAGAATTGATAACATTGAATCAGGCTTGTCTGAGCTCGGCTTTAAGGTTTTTCGGGCGAGGTTTCATGAACCGATTGTGAGGATTGAATTGGGACAGGATGAGCTCGCTAGATTGTTGGTTTCTGAGGTGCGTGAGAAGGTAGATCAACTTTGTCGCGAAAGTGGTTTTGCTCATGCAACAATAGATCTTGCCCCCCTCTTAAGATAAGAGGGGATGGGGGTGATATGATTTTAGGAATTCCAAAGGAAGTTAAAGAGTACGAATACCGCGTCTCAATGACCCCGATCGGGGTTCGGGACATCATTCGTGCAGGGCATACCGTTTTGGTCGAGAGGCATGCTGGTCTTGGGGCGGGATGGGGTGATGCTGAATATCGTGATGCGGGGGCAAAGATCATGGCTCGCGACGAGCTCTTCCGGACCAGTGAGATGGTTGTGAAGGTGAAGGAACCTCAGTCCTCAGAATTCAATCTCTTTCGTGAGGGGCAGATCCTTTTTACGTATCTGCATCTCGCCGGTTATCCTTCTTTGATCAAGATACTCCTGCGACGTAAAATCATCGGAATCGGCTATGAAACGGTTCAGACAGAAGATGGTCGGTTGCCGCTTCTGGCGCCGATGAGCGAGATCGCCGGAAAGCTCGCTTCTCTGATGGGGGCGAACTATCTCCGAAAAGATTTTGGTGGCAAGGGAAAGCTTCTCTCAGGGGTCTTGGGAAAAGACCGGGGGCATGTGACGGTCATTGGGGCCGGAAATGTCGGGACTCATGCTGCCATAACCGCCCATGGTCTGGGGGCGAACGTGACCGTTTTCGATCTGGATAAGGTTAAATTAGAAATGATCCGTCAAAAAATTTCGGATCGATTGGAGACGGTTGTTTCCTCTTTGCCGGCGATTATGGAGGTGATGCCCCGGACCGATCTCGTTATTGGGGCTGTCTTGATTGCGGGGCGTCGTGCCCCGAGGGTTGTAACGAAGGAGATGATCCAGAGGATGGTGGCAGGATCTGTGATTGTGGATGTCGCGATTGACCAAGGTGGGTGTGTGGAGGGGATTCATGTCACAACCCATGATAAGCCGATCTACCTCCGTCATGGGATTATCCATAACGCGGTCGCCAATATGCCTTCTTTGGTTCCACGAAGCGCCTCGGAGGCGCTCTCCCGCGCCACATTTCCCTATGTGAAGAAGATTGCCGACCTCGGTTTTGAACGGGCGACCCGGGAAGATCCTGCCTTGAAAAAAGGTGTGAATCTGGTTCGTGGGGAAGTCGTCTTGCCAGGACTTCAGTGATCTGGAAATTTTTACGAAAAGCCTTTTTTACGCTGGATGCCGAAAAGGCACATGATCTTGTCTTAAAAGCGCTCGCTTCCTGGTCTTGCTTTTGCCGAATTGATCTTCCTAAAACAGATATTGCAAGGAATCCGACGTTACGCCGGCAACTCTTTGGAGTTGAGTTCCCAAATCCGTTAGGGCTTGCGGCTGGCTTTGACAAAAATGGAGTTGCGCTACCAGCCTGGCAGGCACTGGGGTTTGGTTTTGTTGAGGTTGGAACGGTGACCGCAAAACCTCAAACAGGAAATCCAAAACCGCGTCTTTTCCGACTCCCAGAGGATCAGGCGCTCCTGAATCGTCTCGGTTTCAATAATGAAGGGGCGCGTTGTGTCGCGGAGAGGATTGAAAAGGTTCGGAAGAAGGGGAGGGTGAAGGTCCCGGTCGGGGTAAATATCGGCAAGTCGAAAGTTGTTCCCTTGGAACAGGCGTCCCAAGATTATCTCGAATCTTTTTCTGCTGTGGCCGATGTTGCCGATTATCTGGTGATCAACGTCTCGAGCCCGAATACGCCCGGTCTTAGAGACCTCCAGGAGGAGGGCCGGCTTTCGAATCTTCTCGATACCTTGAGCTCCGCCAATCAGAAACGAAAAATCCCACGTCCCCTTTTGCTCAAGCTTTCACCAGACCTCTCCGATGAGGGTGCGATTCAATGCGGAAAGGTTTCCCTTGAGAGGGGATTGGTGGGATTGATTGTGACCAATACGACAATTTCGCGTGAAGGCTTGAAAGGAAAGGTCAACGGGGATGGGGGGATCTCCGGCCAACCCCTCTTTAAACGGAGCACGGAGATGCTTGAGGTTCTAAAGAAACATTTTGGTGACAAATTGGTTTTGATCGGTGTCGGTGGGGTTATGGATGGGAATGGGGCAAAAAAGAAACGGGAGGCGGGCGCCGATCTTCTCCAGACGTATACCGGCTTTGTGTATGGAGGGCCTTCTTTTCCCAGGTGGATTCTAAAACAATTGATAGTTTAAGAATTAAACGCTGTTATTGCACCCAGAACGACAATTCCTGCAATCGAAAGTAAGCCGGCTGCCTTTGCCATTGTGCAGAAACCTCCAAAAAGACGAACCATATGGGCGGGTCTCTCTGCAAGCCCCACAGGTCCGGAAAAGAATTCAGCAAATTCTCCACCCATTCGAAGTACGGCGGCATTTTTGGCCACTTTTCCTACCGATTCAATGACAGCCCTTGGAACAGATTCCGCGATAACAATTCGAGGAGAAGAATCAGGTTTTACCTTTCGTAAAAGGGTTCCCCAGGTTCTGTTGGCTGTCGTGGCGCTATCAATATCGAAACCAATCTGAGCAATCGACGCTTCAAGCTGAGCTGCTGCTTCTCCTTCCAGTCCTCTCCAATCACGAAGTTTGGACATCAGGTGGGTTCTCAGGAGGGTTACATTTCTCAGCCAGGTGGCAATTTCACCCTGCATCCTTAGTGCTGGTTCTGGGGTCCTACTTCGCATTACCCTCCAGACCCTTTGTTCAAATATTGATATAGGATGAGGTCGTAAATCAGGACGATAATGTCCTGGCGAACCATCAGGGACAAAATCAATAGGCCTCCTTCGAAAGGGTCCCTGCGGGGATGCCCCGAGTATCGTAATGGTTTCACCAAGCCTTGCCTGCATAAGAGGAAGGTTGCCCACAGCGGGGAGTCCTGTGAATGTTGCGGTACGTCTTCTCGGTCCTGTTGCTGCCATAAATCCTCCTAAGTTAATAAGTTAAGTAGGGCTATTCATCGCATCTTTAAGGTTATTCGTTGCGTGGAAAAGACAGGGCAAGTAAATTATTGTTTGAATTTGTACCTTGAGTATTAGATAAGTGATCTCCTTGTCGGGCGCGTAGCTCAGTGGTAGAGCACCTCGTTTACACCGAGGGGGTCGTGGGTTCGATACCTACCGCGCCCATTCAAAGTGTGGGTCGCGTGGGGACGTAGATCAATTGGTTAGATCGCCGCCCTGTCACGGCGGAGGTTGCGGGTTCGAGCCCCGTCGTCCCCGCGGGATCCATTCAAATCCTCTATTTACTTTTAATGCGTGACGGGAGGTTCAACGCGAGCGCGCTCCCTAGGATATGCAGTCTCTTCAGTGGGAGGAGGGAGAAGGGGGCTTTCGACTTTTTTAAACAATTTATTGGGATCTTTAAGGACAAGGGCGTTCTTCAGAACCTCGTCCATATGTTCGACCATGATAATCTGAAGTTCATTGAGAATTTTTTTCGGGATCTCCTCTAGATCTTTTTCATTCTCTTTTGGAATGATGACAGTTTTAATTCCGGCACGATGGGCAGCGAGGGTTTTTTCTTTGAGTCCCCCGATCGGCAAGACGTTACCTCGAAGTGTGATCTCTCCCGTCATCGAGACATCTTTTTTGACAGGAATCTTGAGGAGGGCGGAGGTGATCGCTGTGGTCAAGGTAATACCGGCTGAAGGACCGTCCTTCGGAACCGCTCCCTCAGGAACATGGATATGGATATCGACTCGTTGGTAGAAGTTCCTGGGGATACCCATGCTCTCGGCGCGCGACCGCACATAGCTCATCGCTGCCTGGGCAGATTCCTTCATGACATCACCAAGTTTCCCGGTCACAATCAGCTGACCTTTTCCCGGCATGACAGTCACTTCCGTGGTGAGCAGCTCTCCACCAACCTCGGTCCAGGCCAAGCCATTTGCCATGCCGATCTGGTCTTTTTCTTCCATGATCCCGAAGCGGAACTTCGGAACACCCAGATATTCCTTGATGAGATGCTGAGTCACCCTGATTTTTTTGTCTCGTCCCTTCATGGCGATCTCTTTGGCGATCTTGCGGCAGACCGTGGCAATTTCTCTCTCCAGATTTCGGACGCCGGCCTCCTTTGTATAGCGGCGAATGATCAGTTTGAGAATGGTATCCGACATCTCCATGTTTTCTGGAGTTAAGCCGTGTGCCTCGAGCTCTTTCTTCAAGAGGTATTTTCGGGCGATATGAAGCTTCTCGATCTCTGTGTAACCAGCGAGACGAATAATCTCCATTCGGTCTTGAAGGGGAAGAGGGATCGAATGCAGGGTATTTGCCGTGGTAATAAACATGACATTCGAGAGGTCATAATCAAGATCGAGATAATGATCCTGGAAGGCGCTGTTTTGTTCGGGATCGAGGACCTCGAGGAGTGCCGCAGAGGGGTCACCTCGAAAATCCATACTCATCTTGTCGACCTCATCGAGCAAAAAGACCGGGTTGCTGGAGTTGGCCTTTTTGAGACTTTGAATAACCTTGCCTGGCAGGGCCCCGATATAGGTCCTTCGATGTCCCCGGATCTCCGCTTCATCACGCACACCGCCCAACGAACAGCGGACGAATTTACGTCCCATGGCGCGGGCGATTGATTTTCCGAGAGAAGTCTTTCCAACACCCGGAGGACCGACGAAACAGAGGATCGGGCCTTTCATCTTGTCGACGAGGCTCCGAACCGCAAGATATTCTATGATTCTTTCCTTCGGTTTTTTGAGACCGTAGTGATCCTCCTCGAGGATTCGTTCCGCTTCCTTCAGATCCAGCTTGTCTTCTGTCATGTCGTACCATGGGAGCGACATGATCCAATCAATATAGTTTCTGACAACAGTCGCCTCGGCCGACATCGGGCTCATCAGTTTGAGCTTCTTAAATTCCTTTTTGACCTTCTTCGTCGCCTCAGCGCTCATCTTCTTGCTCTTAATTTTTTCTTCCAGCTCCTGGAGCTCGCTCTTGAACTCGTCGCGCTCTCCGAGCTCTCTTTGAATTGCCTGCATCTGCTCGTTGAGGTAATATTCCTTCTGGGTCTTCTCCATCTGCTTTTTGACACGGGTGCGAATCTTTCTTTCCACCTGGAGGATTTCAATTTCCGATTGGATCTGACTGTAGAGGCGTTCGAGACGCTCCGCCGGATTATCAATCTCAAGGATTTTTTGTTTGTCTGGAAGCTTCAGCGAGAGATGGGCGACGATCGTATCGGCCAATCGCGAAGGGTCATCAATCGTGGCCACCGAGGCCAACATCTCCGGCGGGATCTTCTTATTCAGCTTCACATAGGTTTCAAATGAGGTCTTGATCCCTCGCATGAGCGCCTCAACCTCCACGGAGACTTCCCGATTTTCGATAATCTCTTCTACCTCAACGACGAAAAAGGCTGTGTTTGGAAGAAATTGCTTGATTCGGGCGCGGCGCTTTCCTTCGATCAGGACCTTGACGGTCCCATCAGGGAGTCGGAGAAGCTGGATGATAGTCCCCAAGGTGCCGATTTTATAAATATCCTCGTCCTTGGGATCGTTTGTCTTGGCGTTTACCTGGGCGGCGAGCAGGATATCCTTCTCCTTGCTCATCGCCTCCTCAAGGGCGGCAATAGACTTCTCGCGTCCCACAAAGAGTGGCACCACCATGTGTGGGAAAACGATAATATCTCTTAAAGGAAGAAGTGGGACGATCAGCCCTGTTTGACTGTCGGATCCTTCCGGTTGGTCGGGTTTGTCTCGAAACATAGTTTATAATCTAATGATGCCTGTCCCTAAAAGCAAGGGCAATGCTTATATTCAGGCGGACTCTGCCTTCTTTTCGTAGACGATAACCGGTTCACGATTTCTGAGGATAACCTCTTCGTTGATAACGACTTCCTTGATATTATTACGGGAAGGGATTTCGTACATAATATCGAGCATGATGCTTTCCAGGATGGCACGGAGTCCTCTCGCGCCGGATTTTCGCTTCAGGGCCTCTTTGGATATCATCTCCAGGGCCCCTTGGGTGAATTTAAGCTTGACCCGTTCGAACTCAAAAAGTCTCTGATATTGTTTTACCAAGGCATTCTTTGGCTTTGTCAGGATATCGATCAAGGCAGACTCGGAGAGCTCAGAGAGTGTTGCGATGACCGGAAGCCGACCCACAAACTCAGGAATCAGACCAAATCTCAAGAGGTCTTGTGTTTGCACGTTTTGCAAAAGCTCGGACAGGTTTTTTTCCTGAGCGGATTTGATCTGGGCCCCAAATCCCATGCTTTGCGAGCCGCTTCGTCGTGAGATGATATCTTCCAGGCCGACGAAGGCTCCACCGCAGATAAAAAGGATATTTGTGGTATCGATCTGGATAAATTCCTGTTGGGGATGTTTGCGTCCCCCCTTTGGAGGGACATTCGCCACTGTTCCTTCAATAATCTTTAAAAGAGCCTGTTGGACCCCTTCTCCCGAGACATCACGGGTAATCGAGGGGCTGTCTGACTTTCGGGAAATTTTGTCGATCTCATCAATATAGACAATTCCCCGCTCACAGCGGGCTTTGTCGTAATCAGCTGACTGCAGAAGATTAAGGATGATGTTTTCAACATCCTCTCCAACGTATCCTGCCTCAGTTAAGGTGGTGGCATCCGCAATCGTGAAAGGGACATTCAGGATCTTGGCGAGTGTTTGTGCCAAAAGTGTTTTTCCGGAACCTGTTGGTCCAATCAAAAGGATGTTTGATTTTTGGAGCTCGACATCAGAGGTAGTCGAACGGTTTTCTATCCTTTTATAATGGTTATGAACAGCGACAGACAGGATCTTCTTCGCACGTTCCTGTCCGATCACATATTCGTCGAGTATTTTTTTGATATCAGCCGGTTTTGGAACAGTCGCCCTTGAAACGAGCTGGGTCGCACGCGCATTTTCTTCCGCTATGATGTCGTTACAGAGGTCGATGCATTCATCGCAGATGTAGACCGTCGGTCCTGCGATAAGTTTCCGCACCTCTTTTTGGGATTTCCCACAAAAGGAACAGCAGAGATTCATCGGATCATCAATGAAATTGCGCGTCATGTTTTTTTATCCACCGCCTCCGGTTTCTTCTGTCGATCCTCGCGATATGTCACCACGTCATCAATGATACCATACTCTTTAGCCTCTTGTCCCGTCATGTAATAATCTCTTTCGGTATCCTGCTGGATTTTCTTTAGGGTTTGTTTTGTGTGTTTGGAAAGAATCGAATTTAACTCCTCGCGAAGTCTCAGGATTTCACGTGCCTGGATATCGATGTCAGTCGCCTGCCCCTGGATTCCCCCCATCGGCTGATGGATCAGGATACGTGAGTGGGGGAGGGCGCATCTCCTTCCCGCCGTGCCTCCCGCCAAAAGAACCGCCGCCATGGAGGCGGCCTGTCCCATGCACATGGTCGAGATATTGCATTTGACATATTGCATTGTGTCATAGATCGCCATCCCGGCGGTCACAGAACCCCCTGGAGAGTTAATATAGAGAAATATCTCTTTTTCAGGGTCTTCTGACTCCAGAAAGAGGAGTTGGGCGATGACGACGTTCGCTATTTCATCGGCGATCGGTGTCCCGATAAAAATAATACGGTCTTTGAGCAGGCGTGAATAAATATCGTAGGCACGTTCTCCACGGTGACTTTGCTCAATAACCATGGGAATGAGTTGGGCAGTTGGTGCTTCGACGAGTGGGCTTAGGGCTTGAAATCCTTTAGAATTCCACATCATTTGCTCATTTTGATTTTAGCCTTCGACAGCACAAAATCAAGGGTTTTTTCCTCACGAAGGCTTGCCTCGATACCGGGGTAGAGGTTTTTCTCCTGATACTGCTTCTTCAAGGTTTCAAAAGGTTGTCCCGATCGAGTCGCAAGTTCCTCGATCCTTTTTTCGACCTCTTCGAGCGTGACGGCAATCCCCTCTTTTTTTGAGATCCCGTCGAAGAGGAGTCCGCCGATCACGCGGAGTTTCGCCTCTTCTTCATTTTTTTTAAAAAACTCTTCTTGGGCGGCATGAATTTGCTCCTGCGTAAATTGGTTTTCCGCACGAATCGATGCGAGCCACTGGCGAAACATCAGATCCAACTCCATTTCGATCATCCCCTGAGGGACGGTGATCTGGTTTTTCTCCTGGAGCTTTTCGACAACCTGGCGGGCCAAATGGTTTTTTTCTCGGATCTCTTTTTCTTCTCCCATCTGTGCCTTGACTTTGTCTTTCAGCTCTTGAAGGTTGTTGAAACTGCCCAGATCTTTTGCAAAATCATCGTTAAGATCAGGGAGTTTCTTTGATTTTAATTCCTTCAATGTCACCTCGTATCGGACTGTCTTTCCCGCCGTATTTTTATCGGTCCAGTCACCGGGGTAGGTCACGTCGATCGGTCTTTTTTCCCCGGCCATAATTCCAATCAGTCCCTTCTCGAAATCGGCAATGAGTGCCTTCTGTCCGATCTCTGCAATATACCCCTCCGTCTTGGTGCCTTGGAGTGGCTTGCCATCATGAAACGCCTCGTAGTCGAAAATGACCACGTCCTTTTCTTGAGCCCCCCGCTTTTCCTCTACCGGGATTAATTGAGCGGCCCTTTCCTGGAGGTGTTTGAGCGTTTCTTCGAGCTCCTTCTCTGAGACCTCAATACTGTTTTTCGTGAGAGGAAGTCCTGTGTACCCCTTTGGTTCGATCGTCGGACGGATTTCAATCGTCGCTTCGTAGGTGAAATCTTCCCCTTCGCGAAAGTGGCGGACCGCGATCTGGGGGTAGGAGACCGGTGAAATGGAAACTGATTCCAATGCCTTTGGATAACTTGAATTAACGAGATTCTGAATCGCCTGTTCCTCGGCGTCTTGACGGTAGTGAAGCTGGAGGACCTCTTTCGGGACCTTGCCCGGACGAAATCCCTTTAGCGAGGCCTTGGTGCCGACCGTATAGTAGGCCTGTTCCAGGGCGACCCGTACCTCTTCGGCAGGTACGGTAATGTCGAGCTTGCGGGTGATCTCGGTAACGTCGTGGACTTGTACCTTCATAGTCCTCAGAAGCTATCGAAAGGTTAAAAAGGAGTCAAAGCATTTGACACTCTCAGCGGGAATTCAGTAGGTTGCCGGCCGTAATGAGTCGAATTGATGGATTTTTATTACGGTTTCATTGGGCGCTTAGCTCAGTTGGCAGAGCAGCTGGCTCTTAACCAGCGGGTCACAGGTTCGAGCCCTGTAGCGCCCACATTCTTTTTCATCCGATTCGCAGCACAATCTTTCCACGGACATGGCCCGTTTCAATCGCTTCATGGGCCCTTTTCACTTCAGAAATGGGGAAGATCTGAAAAAGGCTCACCTTGAGCCTGTCTTCTTCGATGAGTTTTCGCAAACGGTCGAGATGGCTCGGCTCTGGCCGAACAAAGACGTAGCCAGGCTTCAAACCCTTCTTCTTAAAAAACTCTTCATCCAGGGCAAGAAGTGAGGTCAATCTCCCCCCCTTTTTAAGGACATCAGCACTTTTTTTCTGGGTTTCATCACCGACAGTATCAAAAACGGCATCGATCCCTTCGGGATGTTTGTTTAGAACCGCTTTGACAAAATCTTCCTTCGTGTAGTCGATGACCTCATCTGTCCCAAGTTTTCGGACATAGTCATGGTTCTTCTCACTGGCCGTGGTGATGGTATAAGCCCCTATTGTTTTTGCTAATTGAATTGCGAAACTTCCGACACCGCCAGCGCCGGCATGAATCAGGATCTTTTCTCCGTTTTGAAGTTGGAGACTTTCAAAGAGTGATTGATAGGCGGTGAGTCCCGCCAGCGGGATCGCTGCGGACTCTTCAAAACTGAGATTCTTTGGCTTGAGAACGAGGTGTCGAGGTTCTAGCGCGATAAACTCCGCGTAGCTGCCGTCGTGGATCTTTTCTTTTCTGGTGTAGGCGAAGACCGCATCCCCTTTTTCGAAGTTTTTTACCTCGGAACCAACCTCGTCAATCACACCTGACGCTTCCCAGCCAAGGGTGATCGGGAGTTCATACGGCATCCGTCCCTTCAGAAGCCCTTTCCGGATCTTCCAGTCGACCGGGTTGACACCCGCCGCGACGATTTTTACCAAAACCTCTCCCGGTTGGATCTTCGGTTTTGGGATATCGGCCAATTCCAAAACGTCTCTCTCGCCGAATTGTCGAATGATGATTGCCTTCATGGTGCCGAGGGGGGGACTCGAACCCCCACGGTTGCCCACTGGATTCTAAGTCCAGCGCGTCTGCCAATTCCGCCACCTCGGCAGGGATTCGATATCTGTTTATATCTGTTAACTGACAGGAAGATCTAGTTAAAAAAAGAAGGGTTAGTCTGTCTTTTTCCCTTCCAGAATCGTTGCCCCTTGAAAAAGAGATTGGAGTGTCCTCGTTGAACCTGTGTCGTCAGTCAAAACAACGATATCTCGAATCCCATCCCCGGTGACATCGGCCAGAAAGACACCTTTTAAGATCGCGAGAGAGGTTCCTTCTCGTGTTGAAACGGAAAAGGGTTCTCGTTCCCAGAGTTCCCAATTTCTGTGGCAGTCATCGCCACGACAACGGGTTGTCGCATGAAAGCTAAAGGTAGCTCGAAAGGGGGCAGGACTTTCTATATTCACACGAAAATAAAAGTCTTCAGCCCTTCCATCCCGATCGAGATCCTCAACAATATGAAAGGTCGCATGGTCCTCGACAGCCCCATCGCCAAAAAGATCAATTCCTGACTCCAGCATCCCTGTTGATAGTATCTTTCCAGGCAGTGGTGCTCCCCCATCGGCACCAATGACCTTTTTGTATTCTTGAAGGGTGATGGGACGTGCAGGGGCGAAGGTTAGCATTCTTAGTTGTTACATCGGGTTGTTAGGGAATCGGTTGCGACTTTTTCCTCTTTTCGGAATTTATAATTCATGAGGATCCAGCTCAACAAGGTAAATACGATGAGGCTCGCCCCGATGGCGGTCTGTTTTGTGAATCTTTCATTCAGAAGCAGATATCCGGTGAGACTTCCGATGACCGGTTGGAGGAAGAGGGAGAGTGCGAGACGGGAGGCAGGGATTTTCTTCAGCAAAAGGTACCAACCGGCATATCCAATGAAGGAGCAGAAAATTGCTAGAAAGAGAAGGGCGGTCCAGCTTGACTTGGCCTCAGTGAAGGAGGGGATCTCTCTTAACGTCGGAGAATAGATCAGCAGATTGACCAGAAAACCGGCCAGATGCATCCAGGCGGCGACCTTGAGCGGATCCTCTCTCTGCGACAGGTAACGTCCCGTGGTGGAGTAGATAGCCTCACACCCGAGGGCTGCAAGAAACAGCAGATTTCCGAAGAGACGGGCCAGTGTCATCGGGCCTGAAAGACCTTCCCACGTGATGCCGGAGAGGATGAGGACTCCTGTGGCGGAGACCAGAAAGACAAACAAGAGATCCCAACCGATCCTCTCTTTCAAGATCAGAGAAGCCATGAGTGCTGTGATCAACGGCTCCATCGAAACGAGGACGGAGACATCAATAACCTGGGTCAGCATGAGACTTTTGAGCTGACAAAAAGGGGAGAGGGAGAAAGTGATGACACCAACCATGAGGACTAGCAACCAGGTTTTTTTTGAAAATGAATGAAACCCTCGGTAAGCCCCGAAGAGGAAGAAGCAGAGGGAGGCGATGCCGTAACGAAGGATCATGACGAGTCCCACCGGCATGTCGCCCAACGCAAATTTCATTGCAACAAAGGAACTGGACCAGATGATTTGGAGAAGGAGGAGCAGGATTAAAAGGGGCATAAATTTTTCTGGAAGTGATTTTTAGCGATGAGAGGGTGAGCGACTATTGACAATCTGAGCGTTAACAGCCTCACCCGCTTCATTGTATTCGAGAAAAAGCGACAGTTTTCCTTTAATATATTCTTCCTTGCGACGAAGGTGTCCTTCATGATCGTAGAGATATCTTGTGGAATGAGATTTATGCAAGGGGTCCGAGGGATCACGGATCGATTCCCCCTCCTCGACGAGTTGTCCTTTTGAATCGAAAATTCTGAATTCGTAACTCTCCCCAAGACTACCATCATCTTCGGTATAGTAATTTCGAACGATCAATTGACCTCGGCTATCTGTGTGCTCGACTCTTCTTAAATTGGAAAACAATTCTGACGTATTCACAGAAGCGCCGTAGGCCTCATGTTGTCGACCGGGATGATCGACGTGCTCACTCGTGATACGCTCACCTGGTTTGGCAACGATCATAAAACCGGAATCAAACTCTTTTCCTGTCATGATCGCGACGATATCAACTCCCTCTTCTTCATAGGGACCTGTCGTGAGCGGGAGATTTTGATAATTATTGTTCCAGCCATTTCGCGCAACCAGTGAGAGGACAGAGAACCTCACCTGCGCCTCCGCGTCGTAAGAGCATTGAGGGACCTGGATAGCGGCGATCAGTGAGAGGGCTCGATCTCTCAATAAATTTTTATCAGTGGGATTTGAAAAGAAATCTAAGAAAACAAGTGTTGAAGCATAGAGCGAAGGATTATTTTGGAGCGCGACGAGGATCTGTGCGACGACCGCATCGGTCGGGATTTGATGGAGTGCCTGGGCGATTACTTTCGGATCCTTTCCTCTCAAGAGGGTTTTTACTTTTTGGAAGGCACTCTCTTCACCGGAGAGGGCTGCCTCTTCAAGTTTTTGCGAAAGGTCTCGGATATATTTTTTTTGATCCGCTTCTGTTATCCCGGATTTTTGAGTGAGACCTCGAAGCTGGGCAGCTTCTCCTTGGAGATCGTGAGTCTCCGACCTCCCTATCGCTTGTGGTTCCTCACCTCCTCCTAATTGAATATCTGGAGTGACTCGTGCGCTGGTTGCCGCAATGGGACCTGGAGCTGCCATAACCCCTTAATTATCGGCCCATGAGACGGTGTGAGTTGCGCCTGGAGGAGTGATAATTATTGTTTTAAATTCATATAGTTACATTAGAATTCTTGCGTCCTCCTCACCTTATCTGTAAGAAAGCGAACTGTTTTGGAGAAGGCGGCGGTGACATCGTTCTTGTCCGATGGTTTTTTAAGGGGAAGCAGGATCTCCCCATGAACTTCCAATAGCGAGTGAGGAGACGAGCATCGGATTCACTCCGTGCGAGTCCCCGAAGCGAGCGGTGAGGTAGAGAAAATCAGATGAGGGTTTAGGGAGAGAGCTGTATCTCTCCCTAATACAATGGTGGGCTTAGTTCAGCTGGTTAGAACGCCAGGTTGTGGCCCTGGAGGTCATCGGTTCGAATCCGATAGCCCACCCATTACGACAATTGGTAGAACCAAGAGTGGATTACATTCCCTTAAGTTATTTCACCGCTTCCCAAGTTTTTCCCTCTGTGGTTTTTCGGGGAGATAGTTTCCCTTTGAAACCACCCGGCGGCCGCTTTCGATCTCCAGTTTCCTTCGTGCATCACCGGCGATCTTTCCGCCCCTTTGAGCGGCGCCGTCTCCACCTCAAGGGGGGTGACAATTTGTCCCCACCCTTTGGCTAACTCATCGTCTCTACCACGCATTTTCTTGATATAGTCCGAAGCATTTGGGGTATCGGTAAGGGCCTCGACGACATCGGCCACAACGAACCACCATTCGTTTTTATGAAGCGTGCGGCGGATGTTCTTTCCCTTGAAGACGACGAGCTTATTTTCGGATGCGGCCATGCTCAAACCCATAATCACAATTGGTGCACTTCTTCAAGCACGGATCATGCCGCCATCGAAAACTGCTGGCAAGCGGTCCGAAAATCGTCTATTCATTCACGCATTAATAGTATGAAAATGCTCAAGAGCGCACTCCTCATTTTAGTTTTATCTGTGGGTCCAGTCTCCCTTTGGTGTCAGGAGACGAAGGCAGTGACTCTCAGCCTTCCTTCCGACTTTATTTCAAAACTTTGCCCAACGCCGATTTGGAAGGAAAAACAGGTCGTTTGGAACGGTGTCAAAGATGAACGAGAGGAGCCAGCGATCGGCCAACAGCTCCAGAAAAAGGGGAAAGAGACGATTCGTTTGCTCGCCGAACCTTCATTGGATCAAATTTTCGAAGAGTCATTAAAAAATCTTTTGACGACATGTGGATTGCGTTTCGTTTCGAGACCTCCATCGGGTCGATCGGTCTCTTTGACTATGAAGATCAAGGAGTTTCATGCCGACTTTGAGAAGAAGCTCATTAAAGGAAAGGGGAAGGGATCCAGCAAGCTGGAAATCTTTATCGAAAGCTTTGACCCGGCGACTATGTCCCGCCAAGATCGAACAATTCAGATCGGTTATGATCTTGAGATGGAAGGGATGCGCCAGAAGAAACTGAAACAGATCGAAGAGTCGTTGAATACACTTTTTCAGAAGACACTGGAGCAGATTCCGAATGCTCGGGAGCTTAAAGAGGCCCTCTGAAGTTGCTTAGAAAATTCTATTCCAGAATTCTTTTTTCGATGTTGAAAGGGAGGCTACTATGACCATGGATCGCGCAAAACAAATCACGTTCTTTCTGCTGCGGGTCGTCGCGGGTCTGCTGTTTCTTCAAGCCGGAGGAATGAAGATGTTCGACTGGTTTGGTGGCGTCCCCGCGGAGTTCGGCGGGCACCCAAAGTTCCTGTCCCAGATATGGATCGGAGGCATGCTTGAGTTCTATGGCGGCGTCGCGATCTTGCTGGGGCTATTCACCCGGCCCATCGCCTTTATTCTTTCGGGCGAAATGGCGGTCGCCTATTTTCAATTCCACCAGCCCCAGGGCTTTTGGCCGATCCAGAATCACGGCGAGCCGGCCGTGCTGCTTTGCTTTATCTTCCTCTTTTTCGCGGCGTACGGTGCCGGGGAGTGGAGCCTTGACGCGCTGATTCGACGACGGAGAGCAGCACGCCAAAGACCCTAAAGAGGTCATCGAACTTCTGGACGCTGAGCTACCTTTGATCCCATTTACAAATTCAATAAATAACGTTAGCGGAAGAACTGAAAGGCTCTTTGCGCCCGTAGCTCAGTGGATTAGAGCATCTGGCTTCGAACCAGAGGGTCGGGAGTTCGAATCTCTCCGGGCGCGTAGTGAGAGAAGCCAGATGCTCTAACAGGCGCAAAGCGCCGTTGAGGGGGAGGCTCCTCCCCGCCGTTACCAAGGCGGGGTGGAGGGGGCGACGCTAGCCCCTATGATGAGTCATCTGGCTTCGAACCAGAGGGTCGGGAGTTCGAATCTCTCCGGGCGCGCACGGGGTTAGAAAATTTATGATCTGGAATCGATTACGTCACTGGATCATCGGTCCGGCGAAGGATCTTCATGATCCCCATATCACACACAAGTTATCGCTGATCGCGTTTCTCGCCTGGGTTGGCCTCGGTGCCGATGGTCTTTCCTCCTCTGCCTATGGTCCTGAGGAGGCGTATCGGCAACTTGGGAACCATACCTACCTCGCCCTTCCCCTCTTTCTGGCGATGGCGACGACGGTTTTTATTATTTCGTATGCCTATAGCCGGATCATCGAGCATTTTCCTGTTGGGGGGGGTGGTTACGTCGTGGCGACCCAGCTCTTGGGAAAATCGGCGGGGGTCGTCTCAGGGTCTGCCCTGCTTGTCGATTACATACTCACGATTACCGTTTCAATTGCCGGTGGAGGGGATGCCCTCTTCAGTCTGCTGCCACTCTCTCTCCACCAATATAAATTACCGACCGAATATTTTGCGATCCTCCTGCTGATTCTGCTGAATTTGAGGGGGGTCAAGGAATCGGTCACCTTCCTCGTCCCGCTTTTTCTGATCTTTGTTTTCAGTCACCTCTTCCTCATCGGTGGTGGGGTTGTCTCTCATCTCCTGGATCTCCCCCAAGTGGTTGGGGAGGTTCAGTCAGGTTTTTCAACAGGCATGGCTCAAGTCGGGGGGTGGGGACTGTTTCTGATTTTCTTGCGGGCCTACTCGCTTGGGGGTGGAACCTATACCGGGATCGAGGCGGTCTCGAACGGGATCGGGATTTTTCGCGAACCAAAGGTGGAGACCGGTAAAAGAACAATGCTTTATATGGCGATCTCTCTCGCCGTGACGGCGGCAGGGCTCCTGCTCTGCTTCATGCTGGTCGACATTGTGCCGGTTGCGGGGCAGACATTGAACGCCGCTTTGGCCTACAACCTCGCTGGCAACATCACGCTTTACGGCGCCCCGGTCGGTTCGTGGTTTGTGATGATAACGATGTTCTCCGAGGCGCTCTTGCTGCTTGTAGCGGCACAGACCGGTTTTATTGATGGGCCGCGCGTGATGTCCAATATGGCGATTGACTCCTGGCTCCCCAGGCGTTTTGCGACCCTCTCCGATCGGCTTTCGATGCAGAATGGGGTCTTGTTGATGGGGGTCGCGTCGATTCTGTTGCTGGGCTACACCCAAGGCTCCATCCAGACCCTTGTCGTCATGTATAGCGTGAATGTCTTTCTGACTTTTTCTCTCTCCCAGATGGGGATGGTCCGGTTCTGGCTTCGCTCCCGACATACCCAGCCGGCCTGGAAGAGGGATATCATCATTCATGGCATCGGTTTGATTCTCTGTCTTTCGATCCTGATTGTCATGATCGTTGAAAAGTTCGGGCAAGGGGCCTGGATTACCGCACTGATCACCTGCCTCTGTATCGCGATCTGTTTTGCGATCCGGAGGCATTACCGAGGGGTTGTTTCTCTCATCCGTGAGGTCGACAAGATTTTTGAGGATATCCCCCCGGAGGAGCTTCTGCCGAAGAAGGTGATCCCCTTCGATCCGAAGCAGCCGACAGCGGTCATCCTTGTGAATGGTTACACCGGCCTCGGTGTCCATATTTTTCTGACAGTCTTGCGCCAGTTTCGGGAGATCTTCAAGAATGTCGTTTTCATGTCGGTGGGGGTGATTGATTCATCGATGTTCAAGGCAGGCGGGCATTATGTCGAGGAGCTGGAAAATGAGACCAAGCAGGCCCTCGAACATTATGTCCATCTTGCGAATGATCTTGGGATCCCTGCGGAGACGGCGTATCGCATCGGGACGGATGTCGTCGACGATGCCTCGGAGCTTTGCATTGAATTGTCAAAAAAATATGAACGCCCGATCTTTTTTGCCGGAGAAATCGTCTTTCACCAACCGAAGTGGTACC
Organism: Deltaproteobacteria bacterium; assembly: GCA_016180845.1. NCBI lineage: Bacteria > Pseudomonadati > Myxococcota > Myxococcia > Deltaproteobacteria bacterium. The sequence goes on along the minus strand of JACPAK010000006.1, from coordinate 31,706 downwards.
ATCGTCTTCTTCATAACTACACGCCGTATGCGATTCAAAGAAGGATCCGGTTGGCAGGTTTGACCTTAATGATCCTTCCGATGTTGGATGAGAAACTCAAAAAGGCGGCGTAGAAATTTTATTTTAATCCATACTTCTTGATCATGCGGGAGAGTTGGGGGCGGGCAACCTGGAGTTTTTTTGCGGCACGACTGACATTTCCCTGAAATTCCTCGAGCGCTTTCTGAATCATCTCTTTTTCAAATATTTTAATCGATCCCCTGAATGAGTTCTCAGTGGGGGTAATCACCGCCGCCTCGCGCTTTTGGAAGAGTTCCTGTTTATGGTTGAGATCAGAGGCCTCGATACGATTCCCGGATGCTAAAAGGCAGGCGCTTCCAAGCGCATTTTCCAGTTCACGGATATTCCCTGGCCAGGGATGAGAAGCGAGAAGGTTAAAGGCGGAGTGGCTCATGACTTTTTTCTTGGCTTTTCGTTCCTTCGCAATTTTTTCCAAGATATGATCGACCAAAAATGGGAGGTCCTCTATCCTTTCACGAAGAGGGGGAAGACTGAGGCAGATTCCCTGAATCCGATAGAACAGGTCTTCGCGAAATTTTTGTTCAGCAACCATTGCCTTAAGATCGCGGTTTGAGGCGCAGATCAAGCGGACATTGAATTTGACAGAATTTTCAGAACCGATCCTTCGGACAACACCATCCTCCAGAACCCTGAGGAGCTTGACCTGCATGGTTGGTTTCATATCTCCGATCTCATCCAAAAAGAGGGTTCCTCCATCCGCCATTTCAAAGTACCCTCCATAATCACGAACAGCACCGGTAAAAGCGCCTCGCATATAACCAAAAAGCTCCGCTTCCAGGAGTGTCTCCGGAATCGCACTACAGTTGACCGGTATAAAAGGGGCCTGGGAACGAGGTCCGTTAAAGTGAATCGCGCGGGCAATCAGCTCTTTTCCTGTCCCGCTTTCTCCCAAAATCAGGACAGCAACATCACTGTCGGTGACACGATCCAGGATCTTCAAGACTTCCAACATTCGCGGAGAACGGCCGATGATCTCGTCATATCGATATTTCAACTCAAGGGCCGCCTGTTTTGAGGCGAGGGACTGCCGAGCTTCACGCAATTCGATTTCCTTTTTTGAAAGGGATTCCTGGAGCTGTTGATTCAGTCTCTCAATCTCCTCTTTTGACTGCTGAATTTTTTCGTGTGCCTTCATCAGTTCCGAAGAACCTTTTTTTAACTCTTCAAAGCTGGTGGCATTGGAGATCGCAATGGCGGCCTGATCCACGAAGGCTTGTAACAACTCCTTCGTAGATTCTGAGAAGGCGCCGCGTTGGATTCGATTGTCGAGATAGATCGCTCCAATAACCATTTCCCGGACTCGAAGCGGGAAGCAGATCACGGAGCGGAGTTTCAACTTATGGATCGATCGTGAGAGGGAAAAGCGCTCATCGGTCATCGCATCAAAAGTCATGATCGGTTCGCCTGTTTTGAGGACTCTTTCTACCAGGGAGATTGAGAAGCCCTCGTCTTCCGTCTCGATCTGGTTGATATTTCGTGTGACTTTGATCTGATATTTTTCCCCTTCTTTCAGGATCAGATGGCCTCGTTCCGCTGCGGTAAATTCGATCATGGAGTCGATAATCGTTTCTAAAATCTCCTGGACGTTATGAATAAGGCTCAAACGACGGTTGATGGCCAAGACGCGCCTTAAGAGGGGGATGCTGACAATTTCAGAGACCTCGCTTTTTTTGATTTCCTTCTCTTCATGAAGAAGCTCTTTGATATTTTTTTCGATTTCCTCCTCTTCGAGGCGATTTTTGAGTTCATGAAAAAACTTCTTCCCCTGGCGATAAGCGGCCAAGGCCTTGTCACGCTGACCTTTCTTCTTCTGGAGATCCCCTTCGAGGAGGCAAGAAAGGGCGAAAAGAAACCGATCTCCTTTTTCATCAGCGATCTGCCGAACCTCCTTGATTTTTTCTTCCCCCTTTTCCAGAGAGCCGGTGGCAATAAAAATATTGGCAAGGTGGCCTTTGACCTTCGCGGCACTGGACCGATGACCGATCGCATCCAAAAGTGCCTCTGCCTCGCGGCAGACCTTGATTGCTTCATCGTAACTGTGATGGAGCTGATAGGCGTGTCCCAGATTTGTGAGAAAAAGCCCCTCGTGAGCGGCATCTCCCAGTTCCCGACAGATGGTTACCGCCTCACGGTAGAGGGGAAAGGCCTGATCCCATTTTTTCTCACGAATCCGTAAATTTCCTAGATTATTCAACAAGGCGGCGCGTGCCGCTCGATCTCTTGTTTCTTCGTAGTTTGCGAATTCTTTTTGAAACGCCTCTTCGGAATCGGCGTCATAACCGAGGTAGTGGAGCGCCGTCCCGAGGGTATTATAAAGGAGCCCCTTTTCTTTTGAGCTCAACTCTTCCAGACGAATGGTCTCTGCCTTTCGACGGACTTTTTCAAACTCCCCTTTTTGGAGTCCTATTTGGAGTTTCAGAAGTTCCACAGAGGCCCCTGTAAGTCCTTCCAAGAGGGCTAACGCCTCATCCCAATTTCCCTGTCGATAATAAATTTGGGCCAAGAGTTTACGGGAGGTGGGGTCATCTCCTCCTTTGTAATAGCGGAGCGCTTGTTCGTAGAGCCGATCGACATGTTTTTTCTTCAGCTCCTGAAGTCGTTCCGGTGGAAGGGCCGGCTTTTCGGGACCGAGAGGAAAATTAAACCCAAACTGCAGATTTAACGCCCGGATCAGGTCATTCGCCTCTTCAAAACGGTCGCTCGGGTCTTTCGAGAGGAGTTTGAGAATAAGAAAACCAAATTCCTTCGGAATCTTTGACCCTTCACGAATCGGATTAATCGGTGTTTCGAAGAGCTGTTTTTCGACGATCGCTGGAATGGTTGGGGCAACAAAAGGAGGAACCCGCTGAATCATTTCATAGAGGGTCACGCCGAGGGAATAAAGATCGGAGCGTCCATCGACCGATCCCCCCATAAAGAGTTCAGGGGCCATGTAGGGAAGGGTGCCCGAAACAGTTTCCGTCCTTTCTTTTTCTGAGTGTTGCGCCATGTGACCTGAAAGACCAAAATCGACCAGTTTGATTTCGTTTCCCTTCATCAAAATATTGGTTGGTTTAAGATCTCCATGGAAGATCCCTTGATTGTGAAGAAATTGAAGGACGAGGCAGAGATGAGCGGTGATTTCGGCGAGTCTTTGAAAGTCGAGTTTTCCGGAGAGACTGGAGATCGGTTCTCCTTCAAAATATTCCTCCGCCAAGAAATACCCCTTGGAATTCGGATCAAAACCGAAGTCGTAAATCTCCGCGAGAGAGGGATTTTTTAGGTGCGAAAGGACTGAGAATTCATTTTGAAATTCTTCAAAAGAGCCTGACTCCGGTGAGGAGAAAAGCTTGAGGGCGACGTGTCTCCCTTTTTGTCGGTCCGAGGCAAGATAGACCACTCCCCTTGTCCCTTTTCCTAACTGTCTAATAATTTGGAAACGTTCTCCAAGGACAGTATCCATAAACTGGAGGCCTCCTATCCTCGATCGCGGGGGGAGTGTAACAAATTGAGAGAGCTATCGACAACCTCCTTTTCGAAGTGGCTGAAATCAGTATCAAAAAAGAACTTCTTGGCGCCAAAGGCAGGGCGTAACTGATCAAACCAGGTTGCCTTGGGATCGAATCGCGCAAAAAAAGGTTTCCCAACCCAGTCAGGATTTCTTCCTTGAATAAATTTCAGCGAAAAGACTTTTTCGCCAGCTAATTCACAAATCGCATCGATGACCACCTTCCCTGGAGTGGCACTCATGACAGGACCTCGCACGGTTCTTCCGAGTCCAGAGATCTGGTGGTACGCCCCTTGAAAAACCTCGTAGGCCTTCAGCAACGGAATCTCAAAATAATTGCGGGGACCGGTATCTCTTTCCACAAACATATAATATGGAATAGCGCCCAAGCTTTCTTGATCTCTCCAGAGCTGTGCCCATGTCCCGGCGGTATCATTAACATGTCGAACAATGGGCGACTGACATCGAATGACGGCACCCGTGCCATGAATCCTTCGAATCGCCTCTTTCGCCTCTCGTGTCTCCAGTTCCCGTGGGTGACTGTAATGCGCCATCAGTGCGAGATGCTTTCCTGAGGCGACGACTTCCTCGAAGAGACGAAGAAGGTCATCGGCATCCGAGTCGGTGAGGAATCGGTAGGGCCAGTAGGCGGTTGCCTTTGTCCCGATTCGGATCGCCGTAAGATTTTCAAGCTCCGGGATGAGCAGCGGTTCGATATACCGACGCAATACGGATGTCTTCATGATGAGGGGATCGCCCCCTGTGAAAAGGACATTTCTCACCTCTTCGTGGTGAAGAAGATAGTCGACGAGAAGATCTATTTGATTGTTGGAAAACTTTAGATCTTCGTTTCCGACAAACTGGGCCCATCGGAAGCAATAAGTACAATAGGCATGGCAGGTCTGCCCATGTTCCGGAAAGAAGAGAACCGTTTCACGATATTTGTGTTGTACCCCCTGCAGTGGTTTCCCACGGAGGGTAGGAACATTGAGTTCCCTTTGACCGGCAGGATGGGGATTCAGACGCTTTTGGATCTCAAGGGCCGCCTGGGCAACCATCTCGGGGGGAGAGTCATTTTGAATCAGCGGTATCATTTTTTTGAAATCTTTCCTTGTGAGCATTCCCTTTTGGGGAAAGGTGAGTTGATAGATCGGATCTTCAGGGATTTCATCCCACCGAATTAACTCCTCCACGACATAATTATTGGTTCGAAAGGGAAGGACCGCCGAAACCGCTTTCATTGCAAGAATTTCGGAGGGAGGAAGACCACGGAGCTCCGGAAGGATATCGAGATCCTTCCGCTGGTAGGCCTGATAGACACGTGGCTTTATAGACACAGTGCGTCTTGTCATTTCCACCTCGTTTCGCGCCGTTGGTCATTCCTTTCCTCCGAAAAGACTGCTTGCTTATTTCTCCATATTTCTCGCCTGCAACAGACATGAATCGACGTCTTTTTCACACAAGTCGGCACAGTGGTATCTGTCCTCATCATCCTCTACCGGGTAGCACTTGCTTCGACAGTCCAGATAGCTTTGTTTGCAGAGTTTCGTGTTGTCATCCCCAGGTGAAATGACACGAGCCGGCTTTATCTGTTTCTCGCACCCAATGGATGCCAAGAGAAATAGAACCACAATACCAACTCCAATCTGACCAAGACAGGTTTTCAGAGACTTCATAGAGAGACCCTCCTTTCTCGAGTTAAAATTTTATTCTTCGATATAGGTCGTTCCGACGAAATGCTCCTTGCCTCGTCCCAAGGCAGGCATGAGTTCCAAGGTGTAGAGACCGTTTTCTTCCAAGGGCATTGTTGGAGTGACTTCGATGAAGTAGACTCCATCTTCCGGGATCTCGAAGCTTTCCGTGATCACCTGAGCTCCCCCAGAAACATAGGAGATAATTGATTTCTTCTTGTCTTTGTCGAGGGTCCAGACCTGGACCTTGATCGGAGATGTTATCTCTTCTTTACTCCGGATCGCGACGGTGTACCATTCGTCCTCTCCACCGGCAAAAGAGAAGAGATCCTTATTATCCCCTCCACCAATTAAATTGTGTGAGTAACGCTGAGCCGGCATGACGGACAAGGCACTCAACGCAGAGGTCCCTGAGTCCTGATTTGTTCCCAGGTCTCCGAGGGCGAAGGGGACTGTTGTGACCTTGAAGGCCATATGCTTTTTATGGATCGATCCCTTTTCGCTACCAACCCGGACATAATAGTCCCGTCCTTTGGCTCCTCGATTTCGGAAGGAGACCTTTTGGGTCATTTGAGGGATGCCCGCGATTTCGAGAGACTGCAGGACCTCTTTTTCTTCATCTAGGAGTTGGAGGCCTGCAAACGGTTCGGAGGTCGTGACCCGTTGATTTTTATTCCAGGCAATCCCTTTATCGAAGGTTCTCGCCTCCAGGGTCACAGCAACATCAGGGCCTACATGGATTCGAAAATACTCTGCCTGACCCATTTTCAGGTGGTGGCAGAGTTTATAGTCTCTATTGAATTCAATCGTGGTCGCCTTCTCAAGATTCGTTCCCCCGCAGAGGATCTTAAAGGTCTCCTTTTCCTGTGATGGTTCCTGAGCTGCTGAGACTCCAGAGAGGAGACAAAACCCAACAAGGGAATAAATAAAAAAGAAAAAATTTCTTTTCATAAAGCCCCCCTTTCTTAAAGGAATAAAAATACCCCACGCTTTCTGCCCTAGAACTAGCAAAGGCTATGCCAAAGGGATTCGATTTCTTATCTGTCGGGAATTATTCAACTTGATTGAGTGGCTGTGCCAAGGACCTGTCATAAATCATCACCAAACTGTCTCGGATAATGACAGACTAGCTCTTTAGAATCGGTTCTTTTCGAAGCTTAGAATAGGCGAGATACACCTTCAGGACTTTTCCTGGATAACTTCCCTTCGTGATATGTTGGTTCCCAAAGTTTTTTGCAACAGCGGTTGGGCCACGATTATAGGCGGAAAGCGCCTTCCAGACATTTCCCCCAAAGCGTTTCAGCAGAGAGGCGAAATAATGAACACCGATCCGGATGTTGAGTTCATGCTGAGAGAGGGCGTTCGCGGTGATATTGGGTTTTAAGGAAAGCTCTTTGGCGACCTCACGGGCGGCGATCGTCTTGATCTGCATCAGTCCGACCGCCCCACGGTGGGAGGCGGCATTGGGGCGGAAGGAGCTTTCGACCTTCATAATCGCCAGGATAAGCAGGGGGTCTATCTGATATTCTTCGGCGACTTGATGGACCGTTCGAGCCACCTCCAGTTTGAGCTGATCCGAGAGACGACCCCCATCAACCGAGAGGACAACGTCGACCGGCGCCATGACCTCCCTGAAACCAGTTTGGTTCAGGAAAGGGATTAAACTCAATATAATCAATATTAATAAAAAGCTCCGTCTCATGCCAGAGGTAAGGAAGCAAGATCGGGACCGCGGCGGGTTATTTTTATAAGTTATTGATTATAATAAATTTTTATTTTTGGACCACCCGATGGCTGTTGGAAGATCGTTCAAAAAAGGAACAAATTGGGGGATTTTTCACCCCCCAGTGCGACTTATTTAAGCAGCATCAGAGACTTCCTTGTTTTTATGGAAGTAGGAGCGGGATATGTCCGCGATTTTCTGGGCTAAATGGCTGTAATAGAACGCCTGACGGTCTGCCTTTGTAAAGGCGGCAAACCGCTCTGCCTCCGCAGCGGCTATTTGGATTTTTTCAAGAATCTTGGCCTGTTGTGTGAGGTCATGATGATCTTTACAGAGCTTTTGGGCCTCGCGAAAACCGATATTCAGCGCTGCCAAGGCTCGATCCGAAAAGTCGCGTGAAGCGATTTTGTCCTGAACCTCTTTAAATTTTAAATAGATCCGCTCTCTTACAAGCAGGTTATAAATCGAGGTCAGATTGCCCAAGATTTCATCATTATAATTGCTATTATCACATTCTAATAACTCGTCTTTTTCAATATTTTCCATAATATTTATCAAAAATATAATACTTGTGGATAATTTATGCCCCTTTGAAAAGCAATGCAAGCGAGAAACGATATTCGGAATCATTTTTCTTCTATGAGAAGCAGTTTTCCTTGCCCGTTATTCGCTCTCATTGACATTCTCCCGATGCCCTATATTTTGGCCCCATGATTCGGAAGCGCGCGGAAGAATTTCATTCCTTGATCCTTGGTTTTCTTTTTGTCCTCTTCGATGCCCTGATCCAGGGGACCATGCTTCGGCTCCTGAGGCTCTTTGGGCTGGATCGGGATAATCTACGCCCCAGGCATCTGGAGATCTATCTCGTTTCAACGACATCCCTGATTATTCTGATGATCTTTTTAAGCAAGATCTTGAGTTTCGTCGGTTGGTTTTTGCTTTTTTTGGGGGTGGTCAGGATCCTGCAGATTATCGCCCTGAATGCGATGTCGCTCCTCTTTGGACTTCGACTTTTATCCGCTCAGGTTCCGGATCGTGAACGGACCCGTTGGCATTTTGTCGCGATCCTCTTTTCACTCGTCGATGTCTTGCTGATTTATGCCTTTTCTTATTACTTTTTGAACACGCGCTATGAAGTCCTGAATCTGAGATCCGACAGCTTTTTCGACCACTTTTACTACTCCATGCTGACGTTGATGACAGTCGGTTATGGCGATATTGTTCCGGTGACCGCCTTGGGTAAATTTTTGGCGATGAGTGAGGTTTTTGTCGGTGTCTTCCTCTTTGTCTTTCTCGTCAATGCCGCCATGGGACGATTTCAGCGGCATGCGGAATAGTGGGCTTCCATCAGGTTGACACATGTCAGAGATCCATCTTATTATTTCTCTCAATGCAAAACCGCGCTATTTTACATGTTCGTAAACTCCAGAAAGAAGTGGACAAAATTTGTAAAAAATACCCAAACCTTGAACGCTCTGATGTTTACCACACCTTAATATTGTTGGAGAAACCTCCTTTAGAACGACTAAAAATGGCCCTGACTCGTGCGCAAAATAAAGCGGCACTTCCAGTCCTTGAGCTAGCCCTAAAAACGATTCGTTCCAAGAAATCTTGATCAATGCGCCATGGGGCGCTTTCAACGGCATGCGGAGCGATCTGCTCTTACGGAACAAACTCAACAGTTCCGTGTCGTGATTTCCAGCCCAGCAACGCTTCGATGAATTCATTAGCGGTTTGGTAACGGTCCCTCGGATAATAGGCGACCGATTTTCGGATGATCTGATTCAGTTCGGAAAATGCAACTCTCTGCATCTCATTTTCAATTCGTATACCAAAACGACAGGAAAGTGGCGGAGGGGGGGTTGTTTTTGCCAAATGGACAAGAACAGCATGCCGCGGATCAAAGACACCATTGGGGTAGAGCATCGTACCGGTCAATGATTCGTAAAAGCTGGCCCCGAGAGAAAATATATCGGAGGGGTAACTGTAATGTTGAAGTTGGGCATCCTCTCTTCTTAACACCGGAAAGGCCTCAGGAGGCATGTAGCGGATAGTCCCATCATCGGCTCGTGGTGCGATGCGAGCGGTTCGGGGATTGACGATGGCGGACAAACCAAAATCCAGAATCTTGCCAGGACCTGTTTCCGGAGCCCAAAGGCTGGAAGGCTTGAGGTCCCTGTGAATAACGCCGACACGATGAAGGTCACGAACACCTCGTGCATAATCGAGAAACAGATCGACGGATGCATGAACAGGGAGTCTTCCTCTCTCACCCAGATGGACCTGCAGCGTATTTCCCTGAAGTCGTTCCATGATCATCCCGCGTCGACCAAAGGAGTATTGAACGCATCCCTCGATCCTCACGAGATAGGGTGAGTTGAGTGGCATAATTCGAGGGGCGATGATCTCGATCTCATGTTCGATAGTCTGTCTTATAGCCAGGTTTGTAAGAGGATTTCTGACTCGTGGACAAGCCACTTTGACAGCGCCCTGAGAGGTACCGCCATCGTTTTTTATTGAATAAACATCAGAAAAACATCCGCTACCTAGTGGTTTTTCAGTATCGAGAGGTGGGGTTCGTTGATAAGGGACCCGTACCTCTCTGACGCCAGGAGGAGGCCTTTGACCGATCGGTATCGAAAATAAAAAGGTGAGCCCGAGCTGGATCGAGACCTGTCCGGTGGTCACCTGTTCGGGATTCTCTTCATGTTTTTTTCTGAGTTGATCCCAGTTGATCAGATCAATCATCGATCCGATTACATTAAAGTAAAAGGCTTTCTTGGAGCGGAAACTGGCACAAAGGAGACCGCCCAGTCCTGTGATGGCACCACCGAAGAAGAGTCCATCAGTGACCCGATCCCGACTTTGCTCTATTTTTTGTGTGAAGAATCGATCGCCCGATCGAAATCCGTTCCACAAGAGTGTTGCTGTTGCAGCGGCTGTCCCTAATTTAAAAATAAACCGGAGGGGGTAGAAGGCGGTCAAAGAGGTGAAGTGACCTGCGAGGCCGACGACTGTTGCTGCCATGCCGATCCCCTCGGAAAGAGAATCGATGAGCTGAGCCTTATGGAGAATCGGCCTGTTTTCTACAGATACCATCTGTTATTCTCCTTCCTTCTCTGAATGGGAGGGGGAAGTTCCATAGAAAATAGCCAAAATCAATGACGGGATGACAATATCGAGTCGAGAGGCGTGCGCCGGCATCCGGGCCGGTTCTAGCAGCAGGAGGTGATCGATCAGTTCATAGAGATGCGGATAAAACTGACGATCTTCGGGATGGCGTACGTAACGCTCGACCCCCATCGAGAGAAATTCCCTCGTCGATTTTACGGCATAATCGCCCAAGAGATGGCCATCGAGTTTCATGGTGAGGACAATCAGACTTTCGATCTCCTGGTTTCCGAGTTCGATCCCATGCCCCATCGCCTCGTGGAAGATCACGGTGATCGGATCGTGATACCCCTCCTGAAGCAGGACGGTTCTCTCTGCATAGTCAAATACCCCTGAACAATTACCGTCTTTTATAACAAGCGTTTCACCCTTCGGGACGATAACCACTTTCCTCACACCACCGAGGACCCTGGACCATTCCTGAACTGCTTTTTCCCCGTTCGATTCAGCAGAGGAGAGATGTCCGACCGATCTCAGGCCGTGCCAGAGTGTGCTGGCTATGGCGAGATGGATCAGAGGACTCTTGTGAGAGGGGTGAGATACGGAAAGCGAAGAGGTGCTCCCAAACTGTCGGAGTGCCATGAGCCCACCGCCGACTGTTCCAATCCCGGTAGCCAGGGTGTCTATAAACAATAAGACTGGATTTTCAGAGACTTGCACATTCTGATTTATCGGCAAAAGAGGGAGTTGGTTGCTACCGCTATTGACATTATCTCCTCCAAGATTATCGTACGGCCCATCATGACCTACAGAACCCTAAATCCTGCGACTGAGGAACTGATCCAGAGCTATCCGGAGCTCGATTGGATCGAGGTCAAGGCGGCTGCTGAGGAGGCCCATCAGGCCTTTCTCAGCTGGAGAGAGACCTCTTTTGAGAAACGCCGCCAGCTTTTCCTGAAGATGGCGGAAAAGTTAACCGCCCAGAAGGCGGAGTTTGCCTCTCTCATGACGCAGGAGATGGGGAAGACGATCGTCGAGTCGGAGAAGGAGATCGAGAAGTGCGCCTTGGGTTGTACCTACTATGCCGAGCATTCGGAGAATTTTCTGAAACCGCAGAGGATCGAGTCGGATGCGAGCCAGAGCTATGTCCGGTTTGATCCGCTCGGTGTGATCCTGATCATCATGCCGTGGAATTTTCCGTTCTGGCAGGTCTTTCGTTGTTCGATTCCGGCGCTGATGGCAGGGAATACCATGATCCTGAAACATGCGCCGAATGTCCCAGGATGTGCGACCACGATCTCACGCCTCTTCCATGAAGTGGGATTTCCAAAAGGGGTTTTCCAATCAGTTTTTTGCAGCAATGAAAATGTCGCCCAGTTGATCGAATCTCCCCAGATTCGTGGGGTTTCTCTGACTGGAAGTGACAGGGCCGGCAGCGCCGTAGCGGCAACCGCCGGTCGTGCGATCAAGAAGGTTGTGTTGGAACTCGGTGGTTCGGATCCCTTTGTGGTCCTTCCCGATGCTGATCTTGAAAAATGTATCCCCTGGGCCTTGCGTTCGCGCATGCTCAATTGCGGTCAGAGCTGTATCGCGGCGAAGAGGTTTATTCTGACCAAATCGATCGCGAAAGGGTTTGAGGAAAGATTTTTAAAAGCGGTAGAGGGACAACGTGTTGGCGATCCGATGTCGCGTGAAACGAATATCGGTCCGATGGCCCGTGAGGATCTTTTGCAGAACTTGAGTCGTCAGGTCGACGAATCCAAAAGGCGTGGCGCTGTTTGTTTGTATGGGGGGGAGCGACTTTCCCGAAAGGGGTATTTTTATCTCCCGACGGTCTTGAGAGAGGTCCAGCCCGGAATGGCGGCGTTTGAAGAAGAAACCTTTGGTCCTGTTGCCTCACTTATTGTCGCGAAGGATGAAGAGGAGGCGATTGAACTGGCCAACCGCACCCCCTATGGTCTCGGTGCGAGTCTCTGGACGAGGGATCTCGAAAAGGCAGAACGACTCGCGGCGAAGATCGATGCGGGGTCTGTTTTTATCAATGGGATGACGAAATCAGATCCAAGACTCCCCTTCGGCGGGACCAAACGCTCCGGTCTTGGTCGCGAATTATCATCTTTCGGGATCCAGGAGTTTACCAATCTAAAGACCGTTTGGATTGCCTGAATGATTTTTCGATAAACTTCTTTCAACTTTTGTATCGCTTGATTGACAACCTCTCCGACAGGGGAGAGTCTCTTTTCCTGAAGTCTCTCTTCAACGAGCTCCACTAATTCCCTCTGTTTCTGAAGGCCCTGATCGAGTCGCTGCTCCTCCCCTGTCACGAGCGCGAGCAGAGTTTCAGCAGCGGTTATTTTTTCCTGCATCTCAGGGGGGAATTCGAGACTCATCCCGATCTTTAATCCATTGGAGGGGTTCTGTGGTGTTAATTCTGCCTCCGACTTGACCTTTGTCTGCAGTGTTTCGTAATTCCTTTTTCTTGTGGAAAGCAGCTCCTTTTCTTTTGTGAGGATCTCCAGGAGATTTTTTTCCCTCTGGGCAACTTCGTAGAGCTTTTTTCTTTTTTGAGAGGGGGAGGAAAGTTCTTCCGTCAGCTTCGCCATCTGGGCCTCACGTCTTAAAGCCTTAGGCCGATTTTCGAGCTGGAAGAGTTGCTCCTTGAAGAGGGCGGTTTTCAAGGATTTGAGATCCGGATCGATCGCCTCGCGAAGGAGGAATTGAAGCGCCTCTTCTTTTTGTCTCTTTTCCTCCAGGATTTGAGGGGTCTCCTGCTCCAGTTTTTGCAACGCCTCTCGAGCCCTCGTTTTCGCCAATTCGGAGAGAAAGGCGAGGAGATAACCTTCCTGGATCGTCCGATCGACTTGGCTTAAGACTTTTTCCCATCCCCAGACCTGTTTTCTCATTCGATCGATCGGCTCTTCCCCGATCCTTTTTTCGCGAAGGCGTGCTTCGGCAACTTTTAATTTCATTTCGAGAAGAGCTGATTCCGTGATCGGTTTGGCTGAGGCGAGGCGTTCCTTGCGTGCCCCTTCTTTCAGATCCTGGAGAAGTTTCTCCTGAGCCCCCTTTTGGAATCGGGAGAGGAGAGGAGAATAGCGACTCTGAAACGATCCGATCTCCGTTTTGATTGTCTGGAGACGTCCCTCTTGTTCCTGATCAGGGTAGAGATCGATGACTTCCAATTCACTCAAAATCGGTTCGAGATCCCGAGAGGCCTGTTCTATCTGTTCTTCGAGATGGATAACAGGGGGGACACCCTCGCCGGCAAGAAGGGAGGTGGCACAAAGAATAATAATGCCTACGACCGTTATTCGCTTCATTGTGGGCCCGGCAGGATTCGGACCTGCGACCCCCTGCTTAGCATCCCACACTTGGTTTCCCAAGCACCGCTTTTGCGGATTGTAGGCTGGACCATATCTTCACCATTACAGGTGTGACGCGTGTGGTCTCTGAGGGGTCCAAAAGGACTTCCCTGCGGATCACCCAATCCTCCCAGGTTTTTACCCATCGATTGGGTACTAGAAGGCTATCAGGGCTTCCCCGCATATAGCGCCATCCACTTGGTTGGTTTGTTTCCCAGACCAAGGCTCCTCTATTGAAGGCAGGTGCTCTATCCCCTGAGCTACGGGCCCATTTGTATTGCCTAATTCATATGTATAAAAGATCGAGTGGTCAAACCTCTTGCATAGATTCTTTGCTATGCCTTCTTAAATAATGTCTGCGTAAGTCTCAGCCCAATGAATAAATTTTTTCTGATTATTAGATGGCTCCCTTTTATCTCATGAATTTCGCAATTAAATAAGGTCCGATCAAGAAGATTATCGCGAGGAGGGTCGAAATCCAGAGGATCCATTTTGTGATCCCTTGGGTCTTCGGGTTGCAAAGATTTGGATTTTCGCAGGTTGTCGGCTTTCGTCCGTAAACAAGGTAAAATGCGGTTCCCAGGAGGGCGAATGTCGCGACGGTAAAATATTTCTGATACGGGACAAAGGCCGAGGCGAAACCGATGGTTCCGGTGAGTCCGAGGAGCATAAGGGGCAGGGCGCAACACGAACCGAGAAAGGCGGTCACGCCGGCGCCGATAGCGGTGAGTCGAGAGAGTTGCATAAAATCGTTGCCCTATCTTAAACTAATTCTTTATAAGATAAAATATGAAATCCTCTGATGAATTTTTTATGAAACATGCGCTCCGTGAGGCGGAAAAGGCCTTTAATAAGGATGAAGTGCCAATTGGTGCCGTTGCCGTTTATGAGGGGAAAATTATCGGGCGAGCCCACAATATTCGTGAGACGACACAGGACCCACTAGGCCATGCCGAGATCCTGCTTCTCAAAAAGGTCTCCAAGAAACTCAAGAGCTGGAGGCTGAATGGGGTCACGATTTACGTAACACTCGAGCCATGTCTCATGTGCATGGGGGCGCTGCTTCAGGTGAGAATCGATCGACTGGTTTTTGGAGCAACGGCTCCGAATTCAGGGGTGGGGGATCATCAGATCGAAGTATCGACAGATGTTTTGGCGGCGGATTCAAAGAAATTGTTGAAACATTTTTTCCAAATCCTTAGAAAACCAAAATGAGTTTCGATGCCTTCATTGATTTCTGCATCAGTTTGTTTAAGACCCTCCTTGAGATCTTCCTCCATCTCGACGTTCATTTAAATGAATGGTTAGGGATTTTTGGCCCCTGGATCTATCTTCTGATCTTCCTGATAATTTTTTGCGAAACCGGTCTGGTGGTGACCCCTTTTTTGCCGGGTGATTCTCTTCTATTTGCCCTCGGTGCGATGGCGGCGACAGAGCAGTCTGTATTGAAAATCAGTTGGCTTGTTCCTCTCCTTTTTTTAGCGGCTGTCATCGGGGATGCGGCAAATTACTCGATCGGTCGTCGTGTTGGGCCCAGGATTTTTAATCGCAAAGAAAGTTGGTGGCTCAATAAAAAGCATCTCTTGGCGACGGAGGCGTTCTACGAGAAGCATGGAGGGAAGACGATCGTGATTGCCCGCTTCATGCCGATCATCCGGACCTTTGCCCCTTTTGTTGCCGGGATTGGTATTATGCGGTATAGGCGTTTTGCAATTTTTAATGTTACCGGTGCCCTCTTGTGGGTCCTTGTTTTTCTGCTGGGAGGTTATTATTTCGGCAATATTCCAGGTGTGAAGAAAAACTTCGAGTTTGTGATTGTTGGCATTATTTTTGTTTCTTTTCTTCCCCTTGGGTACCGGATTTTGAAGGCGCGATTTGCTTAGGAGGTACTTTGACAACGCCGCTTTTGAGTAAAGATGGCAGCACCCATGTGACTGATGAGGTCTACAACACGCTGATTTCCTCTCTTGGTGCAGTACTCTCTGCTGCCGGTGTTTGTTTTTTGATCTCTCTCGCCTGGAAGACAGGTCAAACCGAAAAGATCGTTGCCTTTTCTATTTATGGATTTTGTCTTGTGACGATGTTTCTTTCAAGCGCCCTCCACCATGGGATCGATGGCTCTCCGAAAACAAATCATCTCCTTCGCCAACTTGACTACTTTGCCATTTTCTTCGCGATCGCTGGGACGGCGACACCGCTTTGTCTGATCCTTTTGAAGAATACCTTTGGATGGGTCATGATTGGTCTTGTTTGGGCACTCGCAGTGATTGGAATACTCTTCAAGGCGATCCGTCCCAATGCGCCGCGTTGGTTCATGGTCTCTTTTTATATCGGCATGGGATGGCTGGGTCTTTTGATTGTCAAACCGATTTATTTGGCGCTCCACTGGGAGGGGATTTTTTCTTTCATCCTGGGAGGGCTCTTTTTTACCGTGGGAGGGTTGATCTACGTTTTGGAAAAACCAAACCCTTTCCCCGGCAAGTTCGGCTTCCATGAGATTTGGCACTGCTTCTTCTTGGCCGGCTCCGCGAGTCATTTTTATGTGATCAGCTTGCTTGTGTAAGAGAAGAAGGGTAGGGGAGAGAGAGCAGGATTTCTCCCTAAAGATAATAATAGCGAACGAGGCTTTGGAGGATCGGATTTACTCCGTCCGACAAAACGGAGTGAGCGGTGACATACTGGATAACTCGATGAGGGGTTTTGGGGAGAGAGCAGGATCTCTCCCCAAAATATAATGGAGAGGTGGCCGAGTGGTTGAAGGCGCTACCCTGGAAAGGTAGTATACCCGCAAGGGTATCGCGGGTTCGAATCCCGCCCTCTCCGCAAAAAAGTCGGCTCGAACCCTTGTGGCTCTCGACGGCATTGGCGGTGATCTTCTTGATTGGTCCACATTTGATTGGTTGATTCGCTAGCACCGGCAAAGCCGGATGCTCGCTAAAGTTGGGGGAAGAATCCTCTCTCCCCCCAACGCCCCTCATCGGGAGGAAAGTATGAATGATACCTGTTGCAATGGAATTTGCGAGGTTACTGACAAGGAGACGGGCCATGCCCCGGCATCTCCTGTAAAAGAGAGGTATGATTCATCACCGATCTGTTATTGCTTTCATATCTTTCGACAGGATATTGAGCAGGAGATCAGAAAAACCGGGAAGACAACCATCCCTGATTTCCTAAGGGCGCAAATCAAGTCCGGCAACTGCCGTTGTGAGGCTGTCAACCCAAAGAAGACCTGTTGTCTGGGAGATATTTCAAAGGCAGTCAAAGAGATTAAAGGCTAACCCTGAGGTGCTTTTTCAGGTCCGGGAGTTTCCCTTCAAGGACTGCTCTCGCATGGATTCGGCAATCGAGGAAATGGGAGAGAAATTCGGGTTGATCCTTGAGCATTTCGCGGACCTCTGACTCCGGGACATCGAGAAGGGCGATGGTGCTGATCAATGAATTTCTCCCGAACAATCTTCACGAGGAGATCAGGCGACGGCAACTGTTACTCCTGCAACAAAAACTACCTCGAGACGGGGGTGTTTACGAACTGGTTCGAAGAGTTCTTTGAAACGATAGTGATCAAGAGGCATCGCCTTTACGGACCACGGCCCGTCGATCCGGAGTGTCAAACCTGCCTGTATCAACCGATCTGCCACAGCGGCTGTCCGCTCACACGGGAGGAGGGAAAATCGGTCGATTGCCGGATCAAGAAAGAGATTTATGCGCACCTCACGGAAGGTGGGATCGATCCCGGACTTTTCTTTAAGATTCGGAAAAGATCAACATCGAAGACGATAAAGATTGCAAGATTCCTGGATCTATTATTGAAAAACAGACAGATGACGATTGGAGAGGCCCAAAGAAAGCTTCAGCTCACCGACAACGAGAGGGATGATTCACTCGAATTTATCAAAAAACTGCACAAAGAGGGCGACCTCAAGGAGGGTTTATGTTGACCAAACTTAAAGCAATCTACGAGAAGTGGCTGGTCTGCACTGGTGTGCTCGCGAGTTTCTTTCTCCTACTCACAAGGATCAACTGGGGGTGGCAATTCGTCGTCACCGGCAAGGGGAAGTTGGCCAATCCCGGTCCGGTCATCGAATTCTTTCAGGGACTCGGGATCCCGTTTCCGATCTTCAACGTTTATCTGGTCGGTCTGACGGAATTTTTGGGTGGGCTCTTCTTGATCCTTGGACTCGGATCCCGACTCATCACGATCCCTTTGGCGATCACGATGTTCGTCGCCTATCTGACCGCCGATCGCGCCGCGTTCTTCTCGTTTTTTACCGATACCGATGCCTTTGTGAAGGCGACCCCGTTTCCATTTCTGATTACGGTCCTGACCGTTCTGTTCTTTGGAGCAGGGTTCTTCTCGATCGATCGGTTGTTTGGGAGATTCGTTAAGAGAAGGATCTCTGACCATTGCGAAAATTCGTGTCATTGAGATGAGAATTCTTTTATCGTTGTTCATTTGAATCAGCCAGATTGCGAGACTTTTTCGTTTGACCGGCATCACGATGAAGAATCTTAAACCGAGCTGCCTCCTTTTATTATGTCTCATCGTTTTGCTTTCCTTTGTCCCCTTAACTTACAAGAGGCTGAGGAAGGCTTGCCTTTAAAAATTATCTGAACTAACCTGCCGCCTCGATGAAACCGAATTTAAAAAGCATCTGTGTCTTTTGTGGATCGAATGTGGGTCGCAATCCACGCTTCCGGGAAGCGGCTCGCGCGATAGGAAAAGGCGTTGCGGAGAAAGGGATCACCGGTGTTTATGGCGGTGGCGGCGTGGGACTCATGAAGGTTTTTGCTGATTCTGTTCTGGGAAGAGGGGGAAAAATTATCGGTGTGATCCCGGAGATGCTTTTTCAAAAAGAGGTAGGACATGCAGGGCTGACGGAGCTCCACCGCGTCTCTTCGATGCATGAGAGAAAGAAGATGATGTATGATCTCTCGGACGGGTTCATTGCGCTTCCGGGTGGGTTTGGAACCTTCGAAGAAATTTTGGAGATTATCACATGGGGGCAGTTGGGGCTTCATTCAAAACCGTGTGGGGTTCTGAATATTGACGGATATTATGATGCGTTCCTGACACAGATTGAAAAGGGGACCCAAGAAGCCCTTATCCGTCCCGAACATCGGGCTTTGATTCTTATTGAGAGAGACCCCTTGGCTCTCTTGGAAAAAATGGAATCGTTTCAACCGGCTCATGTTGAGAAGTGGATCAATGAGGATGAGGTATGAGGAGGGGTGGCCGAGTGGTTGAAGGCGCCAGTCTTGAAAACTGGAGTACCCGCAAGGGTACCGTGAGTTCGAATCTCACCCCCTCCGCACCGAAAAAAACACCTTATTTCTTTTTGGAATTCTTTTTCTTTTGCAGCTTAGTGGGTGCCGCCTGCCGACGAAGGATTTGGAGCGTATGAGGATTAGCGAAAGGACCTTCCCTCATATTGTCGTAGTCGAGTCGTTCGACCGCTTCAGTTTCGGTTTCTAGAGCGCCAACAGAAGAGGCACTCTCATGATGATTCATAACAGCAGTCTCTTGGTCCTGATCAAGACTAGGACGAGGCGGTTTCATCATGACTGTCGGTCTTCCCTCATCTAAGGATATTCCTAAGTCGAGATCTTTATCGTTGCTACGCAGTTTCCCTTCATTATCAATTTTATATGAAGTTGAGGTGATCGAGCAGACGATATTTCCCTCTTCATCTTCGTAAAAGATGACTGTGACCTCCTGTTTTTCGGGATCGAAATCTAACTGATAATTCAGACATGCCGTGTCATCGCCCTCAAGGCTTCCAGTGAGAGTCCGGTTATTATCGATGTAATCCGACAATTCCTCATCGGATGATGGATCCGGGGTCGCTGCCTCGTCGCTTCCCTCATCGCTCCATTCTCCATTACTATTCGGATTGCCTGTGCGCGTCGCCTCTCCTTCCGTGTTGGGATTGCCGGTTCGTGTGGCCGAGTTGTCGATACGGCAACTAACCAGCGTGAAAAGCACCACGAGTGTGGATAATATTTTAGCCAACTTTGAGTTGTTGCGGAGCAACATCGGTTTCTCCCTCTTGAAGATCGGTTAGAGAAAAGAGTTGGCAATTAAACTGATACACATGGGGCGCGCTGGGGTCGGTATTTTCGAGGTATTGCATCATCTTATTCTGAAATTCCTGGATCTCCTGTTTGAATTGCCGGAATTGTGTTGGCGTGAGGGCTGCTGTAATGCTGGAGATCTCGCGTTTCGAACCAGCGTCCTTCCCCAGAGACTCCTTGGCGCGCTCCAACATCTCCTCGTGAAACTTGACTACCGAAATCGCTGACACCTCGGCAGGTGTGGTGAGATTCACGACAGTCGGTTTTAGCCTTCCCTGAGCGTCTCTCTCGATCATTTTGAGATCGAGCAGCAGTTGGAGGGTCTTTTTCGCCTCGGTCGGCGTTATCTTTCTTCTCAAGCGGTGGCTGATCCAGACGGGATCCTCACGGAAATTTTCAAGACCGACCATCTCCCGAATGATCGGGGCGTACCAATGATTGAAATATTCGTATTGATCGGTGGCGAGGCGGGTTCCGTTTTCCTTCTGGAGGATCGGCAAGAGTTGTTCATAGTAATACCGTTTTGTCTCCTGGTTCGTTGCCTGATTGAATCGGACGAGGTTCTCGAAATACAAACGTTCTCGAGAGTTGAATTCGAGCGCCTTACAAAAACCACTAAGCGATTTCCCTTCGACATTTTTCTTCCCTTTGATCACATCGAGCAGATAGCTGGGGGAGGAGAGCTCGGCCTTGCGCGAAAAGAGCCGATAAGAGAACCCCGGCTTCTCATTTTTCTTGGACTGGTAGTAATCAGCCAGATAGCGGCGATAATCGGTGTATTCAAAAAGGTTCGGTGAAGGTGATTTTTCTTTGTTTTTCTTGACCATGCTCTGTACTCTCTGGGGGTATTATCGGTGTCTGGTGCGGGATGTTGCGCATTTTTTCGTACGCTTGTGGGGTACACAGATTAGCCAGAAATCCTCATCCAAAGAATAACAGCGAGGAAGAAGAGAGAAGAGTAGATAAGCTCTCTTTTACCGACCTTACGAATATCCAGTCCGGTTTCTTTTCGTCGCGCCACCTTCTCTTTGATTGCGATGATCCGTTGGGTATAGAAGAGTACAAAGAGTATCCAGAGGATAAATATTTTCCAATCAAACTGTTTTGAGGCGGCATAGGCAGCGGCTGGGGCGAGCAGGGAGATCCCGAGCATCGCTGTGATTTCCACAAAAAGCGTCCGCTCTTTTCTTTGGATAATAGCGGTTAGATGAAGGGCCAGGGCGAGGGTGGCAAGAAAAGTGAACGGGAGCAGCCACCACCAGCCCAGTGGATGCAAAAGCGGAAGTCCGACAAGCAGTGTGAAAATCGAATAAATCAGAAACCACTTTTTTTCTCGTTTCAACGGAATACCTAACTGACGGGTCACGCGTCTCTTTTTAAAATAGATCCCGACAGGATAACGGGTGAGAAAGCCCCCTAACGCCGCGGGTAAAAGGAGGAGGGGATCCCGGGAAAGTTCGGGGGCCCCGAGCCAGCCCAAGAGAAATGCAGTGACCAGCATCCCCCAGGCACCATGTTCGTTCGGTAAAAGGATATCTCGAGGGAAGAATCCCATATCCTTCTATTGTTTATTTTTTATCAGTTGTTCGACTACAGTTGGATCAGCGAGCGTTGTTGTATCGCCGATTTCGTCAGGTTTTTCTTCGGCGATCTTTCGCAAGATCCGGCGCATGATCTTGCCCGAACGCGTTTTTGGGAGGGCAGGGGCAAACTGGATCTTTTCCGGTGTCGCGATCGCGCCAATCTCTTTGCGGACATGCTGATACAGCTCTTTATTGAGGGGTTCTGACGGTTCAAAACCTTCGCGGAGCGAGACGAAGGCGTAGATCCCTTGGCCCTTGATCTCATGGGGGATTCCGACGACCGCTGCTTCCGCGACGGAGGGGTGCGCGACGAGGGCGCTCTCGACCTCGGCGGTACCGATCCGGTGCCCTGAGACTTTGATTACATCATCGATCCGCCCCATGAGCCAAAAATAACCATCTTCATCACGCCGCGCGCTGTCGCCAGTGAAATAACGTCCGGGGAATTGGGTAAAATAGGTCTCAATAAAACGATCATGCTGCCCGTACACCGTTCGCATAATCCCGGGCCATGGCTTTTTGATGATGAGCAGTCCCCCCTCGTTCGTTTTACATTCACTGCCGTCTTCCTTCAGGATCGCCGGTTCGATGCCGAAGAAGGGGAGTGAGGCGGAGCCCGGTTTTGTTGGCATCGCTCCGGGAAGAGGGGTGATCAGGATCCCCCCGGTCTCGGTCTGCCACCAGGTGTCAACGATCGGGCAACGTCCGCCACCGATTTTTTTGTGGTACCAGATCCAGGCCTCCGGATTGATCGGTTCACCGACAGAGCCGAGGATTTTTAGTGAACTTAAGTTATGTTTTGCCGGCCATTGATCCCCTTCGCGCATGAGCGATCGGATCGCGGTCGGTGCGGTATAAAGAACATTGACGTGGTGTTTTTCGACAATTTTCCAAAACCGTCCTGGATCGGGATAGGTCGGGATCCCCTCGAAGAGAACCGAACTGGCACCGGCACAAAGCGGGCCATAGAGGGTATAGGTATGTCCCGTGATCCAGCCAATATCAGCGGTGCACCAGTAAAGATCTTCAGGATGATAATCGAAGATGTCACGAAAACTTTCTGCGGCGTAGACCATATATCCTGCCGTGGTGTGAACCGCCCCTTTGGGCTTTCCTGTCGAACCGGAGGTGTAGAGAATAAAGAGCGGGTCTTCTGCATCCATTTTTTCGGCGGAGCAGGAGTTTGAGGCAGAGGCGATTTCCTTATCCCACCAGAGATCGCGACCTGTTTGCATCGGGACTGGCTCCCCTGTTCGGCGGACAACAAAACATTTTTCCAGTGAAAGCTTCTTCGACTCGCAGAGTTTGAGCGCCTCATCGGCGATTCCCTTGAGCGGGATTTTTTTATTCCCACGAAATCCACCATCCGAGGTGATCAGGTAACGGCATTGTGCGTCGAGGATCCGGTCGGAGAGCGATTCGGCCGAAAATCCTCCGAAGACGACCGAATGGATCGCCCCGATCCGGGCGCAGGCGAGCATGGCGATTGGCAACTCCGGGATCATCGGGAGATAGATCGCGATCCGGTCACCTCTTTTCACCCCATGGGATTTGAGGACATTCGCGAATCGACAAACTGCTTCAAAAAGCTCACGATAACTGATTCTCTTCTCCTCTCCCGGCTCATTGCCGATCCAGAGATAGGCGAGTCGATCGCCATTTTTTCCCAGATGACGATCAAGGGCATTGACAGAGAGATTCGTCTTGGACCCGCCAAACCATTCGACCCGGTACGAATCTTTCCAATCGAAGCGGAGGACTCGATCCCATTTTTTGAACCAGAAATAATTCTCGGCCCTTTCGGCCCAGAATTTTTCGGGGTCTTTCAGCGAGGCTTCATAAAGTTTCGTATAGGCCGAGAGGTTCTTCACCCAAGCTCGGTCTGAGACCTCTTTCGGAGGGGGGAAGAGACGTTTTTCCTGTGACAGCGACTCGAGTCCTTCAGTCATATTGGCCACTATGAAACAAGACCGGAACCTTTTTCCAGTGAAATGTTGGTTTCGAATCCCATCATTAATTTTTTTACGGAGAGGGAGGGATTCGAACCCTCGATACCCTTGCGGGTATACTAGTTTTCGAGACTAGCGCCTTCAACCACTCGGCCACCTCTCCAAATTCAATCCTTTCGATACTCGAGCTGAATCACGATCTTTTTACTCTCTCCAGCAGTTAGAGGGAATTTCGATTTCTTAAAACTCGGTGCTTTCAATGTGACCTTTTGATCGTTTGAGAAACCGACTCCTTCTTTGGGAAATCCGAGACCGGTTCGATCCACCTTTCGATTCCCGTTTGTGTCATGGAGGACCGAGACCGCGTAGTCGCCCGGTGGAAGGCCCTCAAAGTTAAATATTAAACTGCCCTCTCCTTTTTCATAGGGGATCCACTCCGTCTCATAGGCATGTTCGAGATGGGTCGGATATCCCATGGTACTCGAAAACAGGGCGACACCAACCTCTCCTTTTTTGTTTTTGATCCCCTCCACCTGAACCTCGAGGATCGCCGACTCATCGGCATAGGCGACAGAAACAAAAGATAGAGTGAGCCCCATGAATAACAAGAACAATTTTAGGCGTCTCATCGATCCCTCCTTTCGTTATTTGACCTCTAACACAACTTCTATAAATATTTTAAGGGAGTTGATCAATCCTGATCTTTTGCTTTTTTGACTTGATGATCAGATCAAACCGAGGCAATGAACCCCCATGTCTTCTCGTGTCCTGGCCCTCAAATACCGCCCTCAAACCTTTGAGGATGTCGTCGGTCAGGAAGTCACTGTCAAAATCCTCAAGAATATCCTGACGGAGGGGCGGATCCATCATGCCTACCTTTTTACGGGACCTCGTGGGATCGGGAAGACGTCATTGGCCAGGATCCTGGCGAAGGCGTTGAATTGTCAGAAGACAGACCAGCCGACGACTGAGCCATGTGGTTCGTGCCCTTCCTGCGTGGATATCACGGAAGGACGCTCGATGGCGGTCATGGAGATTGACGGTGCCTCAAATACCTCTGTGGAGGATGTTCGCGAGATCCGGGAAAAGATTCGTTATCTTGCCCCGGGTGGACGCTACAAGATTTACATCATCGACGAAGTCCATATGCTCTCGACCGCTGCCTTCAATGCCCTCTTGAAGACATTGGAAGAACCCCCTCCGCATGCCCTCTTTATCTTTGCAACGACGGAGCCGCAGAAGGTCCCGATCACGATCATCTCACGCTGTCTTCGATTCGATTTGAGACCGATGACACTGAATCTGATCGTTGGTCATCTGAAGAGGATTTCAGAAAAGGAGTCGATCGAGGTCGAGGAGGCAGCCCTCTTCGAAATCGCGCGAGAGGCCTCGGGGGGTCTTCGCGATGCGATCACGCTGCTCGATCAGGTCGCCTCGTATTTTAAAAATCAGGTGAAGGTTCAGGGGATTGAGGAGATTTTAGGTGCTTCCCCCCGTCGGTTTGTGATCTCTATTCTCCGATCGATTTTGAATCGAGAGGCGGCCGAACTCCTGCAAGGACTCAAGGCAGCCTCAGAGGCTGGTATCGATCCCAAGAGATTGGCGAGAGAACTTTTGGAATATCTTCGTCATCTCTTGATTGTTCGGATTCATGAGGATCCGGCCCTCTTTGATCTCCCCTCTGATGAGATCAAAAAGTTAAAAGAGCTCTCCCAATCCGTTTCTGAGAATCTCTTGGATCAATTGTTTCGAATGCTTCAAAAAGGTCTCTCCGATCTTTTACGATCGGCAACGCCGCAAATCGTTCTGGATGTCCTCCTCTTGAGGCTCTGTCATCATGAGGATTTGCAGTCGATTGAGAAGTTGATTCAGATGATAGAGGGAAAAGGTGCTGCTGATTTTGATAGTGATGCGGCGGGTGGCTCGGGTCGGGCGCCCGCCCGCGCGCAACGGGTGAGCACGGGTGGGCGGAACCCGAGCCAGGACCCGCCGATCTCGAATGAAAAGGCTTCCTCAAGTGATCCCAAAGACTGGCAAGGATTTCTTGGAGAACTCCAGTCGAAAAAACCGCAGATCGCCTCTATCCTGGCGCAGGCGTTATCGTCTGATTTTTCCAAAGATCAGGTGATGATCAAATTTCCAGAAAAATCTCTCTCGATGGAGATGTTGAATGAGGCAGCGCGCAAGGCGCAGCTTCTGGAACAGCTCGAACAGTATTTTGGTCGCCCCTTGAAGTTGGTCATTGAAGCAGCCGCTCCTTCCGAGGTGATTACCACCGGGGGAGTGATCGAAGAGGCGATCTCTATTTTTCAACCCAGTTCTTTGACGACAATCCGTTCCTCATGAATCCCTTTGAACGATTGGTAAAAGCTCTGACAAAACTCCCCGGGATCGGTGAGAAATCGGCCTCTCGTCTCGCGCTCTTTCTCACAAAAGAGGATCGTGGGATTTCCCAGGAAATTGCGAATGCCCTGATCGTGATGAAGGAGAAGATCCATTTTTGCAAGCTCTGCCAAAATTTGACCGAGGAGGATCTTTGTTCCCTCTGCCGGGATCCGAGACGAAACAGCTCTCTCTTGTGTGTCGTGGAGGGGCCGCAAGACTTGATCGCCCTCGAGAAGACCTCGGAGTATCGAGGACTCTATTACCTGCTCCATGGGGTCATTTCTCCGTTGGATGGGATTGGCCCTGATGAAATGAAGTTTGAACGTCTCATCAAGAGGATCCGAGAGGGGAAGTTTTCGGAGGTGATTCTCGCGACCAATCCAAACCCGGAAGGGGAGGCGACGGCGCTTTATCTCAAAAAACTTCTCTCTTCGTTAGGGGTGAAGCTGACCCGGATCGCCTCCGGGGTTCCGGTCGGGGGGACATTGGAATACTCGGATCCCCAGACGCTGGCGAGGTCGTTATTGACGAGGAGGGAGTTTTAGGTAGACTGCCTCCATGTCCTTCATCAACCCCCAGACCAAAGAGGTCAACTGCAAGATTGTTTATTGCGGCCCTCCTTTTTCAGGCAAGACCACGAGCCTCCATCAGATCTATGAGCGGGTTGCACCGGCACAGAAAAGTAAACTTGTTTCTTTAGCGGAGAAGGAGCATCGCACCCTCTTCTTCGATTTTCTCCCCCTTTCTTTAGGAGAGGCGAAGGGAAAGAAGCTTCGTCTTCACCTTTATACGGTCCCCGGTCAGTCTCAATTTGATGCGAGTCGGAAGATGATCCTGAAGGGGGTGGATGGTGTTGTCTTCGTCGCTGATTCTCAAGTGGAAAGGCTTGAAGCGACGCTGGAGAGTTGGCGGGATCTTCGGATGAATCTTGCAGAGCTTGGTGTTGATCTGAATAAGTTCCCGATCGTTATTCAGTTGAACAAGCGAGATTTAAAAAATATCGCTCCTCTTTCAGAATTGAAGAAAATCCTTCCGACAGCCGATGGTCTTCATGTCGAGTCTATTGCCACTCGCGGTGAAGGGGTCATGGAGACGCTGCAGGCAGTGGCGAAACAGGTCTTGAAAAATCTGAAATAGCTCCGAAACCATTTCCTCTCTTCTTTCGATAATCAGCCTGTCATGTCTGTTGGTTCTATAAATTCTGGCAATCGGTCGGGAAATTCTCAAGATTATGGGGTGACAACTGTTTCCCGATCCGCAACCATTCCTTGGGGGACGTTGGCGCTTTCCGGTCTTCTTCTCGCCGCTGTGGTCGGTGGCAAAGGGAGGCTTGTGCAATCTGCCAGGAGGGGGGCGAGGGAGTGGTTTGAGAGAGACAGGGACTGGCGACAGGTTTGGCCGGCGATGTTTGATGAGCAGCAGTGGAGGATAGCGGCTCAGGAAGTGGATCTTGTCCTCTCTCATCTGCGACTTCCGCCAGGGGCTGCTCTGCTTGACCTTCCCTGTGGGGTAGGTCGCCATACGCTTGAATTAGCGCGCCGAGAATTTCGCGTAACCGCAGTCGATTTAAATCCCTCAATGCTCCATCAAGCGAGATGGTTGGCCAGAAGGTTTGGTGTTTCGCCTGAGTTTGTTCGGGAGGATATGAGGCGATTTGTGAGACCTGGGACCTTTGACGGGGTGGTCAATCTTGGATCGTCGTTCGGATATTTTTCCGATCCTGCCGATGATCTTAAGGTTGTCGAAAATGCACTGCGATCTCTGAGGCGGGGCGGTTCATTGGCTATTGAAACAGCGGGGAGGGATCTCAAGGAGCCGATTTATCAGGGAAGATTTGGGAAGTGGATTGGGGTGAGACTTTATCGTGGAGAACAACGGTTAACTCCCGATGGTTCAAGGGTGCATCTGATCTACGAATGGCGAGAGGGAGAGAGAACGCGGCGCTGTGATATGAATTTTCGACTCTACTCAGCGGATCAGTTGAGAGCTCTGCTGCGGAGGGGTGGCTTTCGTGATGTCGAGATGCATGACCTCTCCGACCATCCGCTGATTCCAAGGGCAGGATTGTTAGCTGTTGGGAGGAGATAGGGCTACTTCGGAATCTTCTCCCAATCCTTCAAAAACTTTTCAATCCCGATATCGGTCAATGGATGCTTGGCGAGTTGCATGATGACGCTGTATGGGATCGTGGCGACATCGGCACCGATCAGTGCCGCATCGCGGACATGGATTGGGTTTCGAATCGATGCGACGAGGATCTTTGTTTTGAAGGCGTAATTCGTATAAATCTGTTTGATATGCTGGATTAGCTCCATTCCTTCTTCCGATATATCGTCGAGCCGTCCGATAAAGGGGCTGACGTAGCTTGCCCCCGCTTTTGCGATGAGAAGCGCCTGATTCGCAGAAAAAGTGACGGTCACATTGGTCGGGATACTGTCCTTGGCGCAGGTTCGGACCGCCTTGAGTCCCACAGGGGTCATCGGGATCTTTACGACGATATTTTTGTGGATCTTCGCGAAGTGATACGCCTCTTTCATCATCCCGTCGTAATCGAGTGAGATTGTCTCGGCACTGATCGGTCCATTGACGATTGCGGCGATCTCTTTGATCGTCTCATCGTAGTTGCGGCCAGTTTTTGCCGCGAGGGTTGGGTTCGTGGTGACCCCGTCGATAACCCCCATCTCCCAGCACTCACGGATTTCTTTCACATCGGCGGTATCAATGAAGATTTGCATAAAGCTCCTCCATTCTTTTCTTTAGGGTGGGATGCATCAATTTTGGATTTAAATCAACCAAAGGTTTTACGACAAACCACCTTTTTTCAATATCGGGATGCGGAACCTTCAGGCGTTTCGTTTGAATCACTTCATTTCCATAAAGGAGCAGGTCAAGATCGATCGTTCGTGGCTGCCAGTTTCCCTTTTCCTTTCGTCCGAGTTCCCTTTCCACCGCCTCGAGTTTATCTAGAAGATCTTCTGGGGAGAGATTGGTTTCGATCTCGAAGACGCCATTTAAAAAATCGGGCATTGTTTCCCCTGGGCGACAAATCGCCTTTGATTCATAGAGTGGAGAAACTCGCTTCACCGCGATACCGCCGGTGATCAGAAGTTGGCGGGCCCGTTCGATGTTCTGATGCCGATCGCCGATATTAGAACCGACGCCGATGTAGATGATTGTCATAAAATCCCCCCCGGCCCCCCTTTTTCAAAGTGGGGGATTTTCATATCTTCAACCGACCTAGTCTCTCCACCGCCTCTTGCAACCGCGTGTCAGAACAGGTCAGTGAAATCCGTACATACCCCTCACCCCCCTCTCCAAAACCATTTCCGGGTGTGATGACGACGCCGACCTCTTCCAGGACTTTTTTGGAAAATCTTGCAGAGTCATATCCCTTCGGGACAGCGACCCAGAGGGTAATCGCTGCCGCCGAGGAGGCGATATCCCAACCTAATCTCTTCAAACCCTCACAGGTCAGCTTCCGACGCTGTCGGTAAACGCCTCGGATTTCTTCGATGCAACCGGTATTCTCTTCCAGCGCAGCGATTCCAGCCCATTGCACCGCCTGGAAGGCGCCGGAGTCGACGTTGGTTTTGATCTTGCCGAGACCCGCGATCAGGTCCCGATTTCCGCAGGCGAAACCGATTCGCCAACCGGTCATGTTGAAGGTCTTCGAGAGGGAGTGGAATTCAATCCCGACCTCTCGCGCCCCATCGACCTGCAGAAAGGAGGGAGACGGTTCTTTATCGTACTGCTCCGAGTAGGCGGCATCATGGCAGACGATAATATTATTTTTTCTCGCAAACTGGACCACCTCTTCAAAAAAATTGAGGTTCGCGATGGCGGCGGTCGGATTGTTCGGATAATTGATATGGATGATCCTCGCTTTTTTCACGACCTCCTGCGGGATCGATTTGAGATCGGGGAGAAAGTTATTTTCCCTCTTCAAAGGGAGGAAGTACGGTTTGCCTCCGGCGAAGAGGGTCCCGCTCGTGTACGGAGGATAACCGGGGGAGGGGATTAGGACGACATCTCCCGGGTTTACAAAGGCCAAGGGAAAATTGGAAATCCCTTCTTTGGAACCGATGAGTGTCAAGACCTCAGCGAGGGGTTCCAAAGTCACGCCAAAACGCCGCTTCATCCAGCCGGCTGCCGATTCGCGGAAGCGATTCATTCCGGTATAGGCGGGATAGCGGTGATTTTCCGGGTCCTCGGCTGCCTTCTGGAGCGCCTTGATAATATGAGGAGGAGTCGGGAGATCGGGATCGGCGACGCCCAGATCGATCACATCGACCCCCTTTTTCACCTGCTCCGCCTTCAGGCGGTCGAGTTCGGCGAAAAGGTATGGAGGAAGATTTTTAACGCGGTCAGCAAGGGTGAAAGGCATAGCGGATGCGGTTTAACGTGCCTCAGTGATTAGTTCAAGGCGGAAAAGATACCGGTGATTTCCGTGACCCTGTCGTAGCAACTCAAGAGCGCCTGATCTATCAGGTTGAGCGGCCCCAAATCAGGAGAGTCTGGCGCCGCCGCCTCGATTTTCTTCCCGATCGTTGTCCTCAAGACAGAGAGCGGGTGGAGGATCTCGTTTCGAACGTAATTTTCGGAGACATTTTTTTCGCTGTATCGTTGCCAGGCAGGTGCTGCCCGTCTGGCAATAGCACTCTCGAAGGCGGTATTGAAATGACCGATGATCTGGATTGCTGATGTTGAGAGTGCGGCGATCTGGATCTGATCGAGCTCCGTGATCTTCCCCTCAGAGAGTTGATAACGAGCCTTTTGTAAAAATTTGACCATAAATTCTGTAGTCACGAGAAGATTAAAGAGCTCTTCGGGTACCGCAGCCTGTTTTGCACGACGCGCCTCTCTATAGGTAGTCAATTCCCCTTCCGTGGAGGAGGTCAGCCTCTCCAGGGCGAGCCTTTCAAACGGGACATCTCTCAGGAGATGCAGGTAGAGGCAGGAGATCAGATACGGTCCCGCGTCGACGAGCGAAGGGATCACATCGTTCTCATGCCGTGCCTTCGAGATCTCGTCATAGCTTGTCCATCCGCCCGCTTTGATCTTATCCATCTGTTGAGTGATCGCTGTGGAAAGGAGTCCTTCCATCCCCTCTGATTTTGCCTCATAGACCCGGATGACCGCCTGGCGGAGTACCTCATACGCCTGCTCAAATGCAGGTTGGCTTCTCTCATCATGATAGCTTTGAGGGTGGGTGTATTTCCCTGTCTCGCAATCAAGCTTTCGGAGCAGGAGATAGGCGAGGTTTTCCGAAATCATCCCCTCGAGGGTTCTTGCTTGTCGATCAAAATCTGCCGCATCGGTCGAAATTTCCCGAACGCGTTCGCGCATCGCATCACGACTGGCAATAATCATCGCGATGCGTCGCATGCCGATCAGGTTATTCAGCGTAAGAAGTTCGGATGTCCAACTGCTCTCTCCGGCCTCGGGGCCTAAGCGTTCGGTCGCCTCTTTTCTGATCATGGCAAGCTCGGATTCGGCCCGGGTCATCTCCTCAAAGTGCGCCTTGGGATCGAGGCCTAATTCCCTCCAGAGGGGGACCCTTTCATGAATCGACTCCCAACAGGCCGCCTCGAGCGCTGGCTCCTTCGCGAGGAGACGCGCGAGTTGCTTGTAATGAACCAGTTTATCGCCCCCCATCCAGATAACGAGCAGAACGGTCCGGGTACTGACCCTGCCCAGACAGTCATAGAACCACGCACGAAAGGGGGGCTCTTCTCGCATCCGTTGGATAAAATCTTGCTTGGTGGGAGAGGGCTCTCCCGCCGGCGATTCATAAATCGCCTTAAAAATCTTCCAGGCGTTGGTGACATCAATTGCATCAGGCCATTTGACCGAAGGTCTTCTCGTGGGCGTCGTCGGTTCCGTCGTTCCCAAGATAAGGGGTAGGCAAAGGGTTGAATCATGAGGGATGACGCTCGCCGCCAGACCGGCAGCGACACACCCTGCGGTGATCCTGAGACCGCTTTGGTAGGTGGTGTCGGTCAACCACCGGGTCTCATTTTCAATCCGTGCCTCATGGATTTTGGTAAAGACAATTCCCAGACTTTTTTGGATCTCCGTGTCCCACTGTTGCATCTCCTTATGAAGGATCGAGATCTGATGAGGCAGCATCTTTCCTCCCATATGAAGCAGCGCGAGGTCTTTCGATTCGTTTCCAATGTTCGTGACGAGATCGTGAAGAGATGAGGAGATCGGCTTTCCGAAGACAATCGGGTTCACCACCGTCTGCATCGCGATCGAGGCG